>CAZVZT010000208.1:0-2397 GCA_964631515.1 uncultured Nitrospinaceae bacterium | reverse complement strand
AAGGCCGCCATCATCCGGGCCGACAAAAACCTTCCTTATGGCGATGTGATCAAGGTGATGGGCATGCTCCAGAGCGCTCGAATCCTGGATATCAGCGTCGCAGTTCAGTAACCTCCGGAGAGGTGTTGATTGAAAATGGCTGAAAACTGTGTGCCCGAAAAATGGACCCGGGTCAGAATCAGAAAAATCTTGGGACCGGCCTTAGCCATGGTCGGCCTTTTTTATACCTACCGTTCTCATTTGGATGGGTGTCCGCGCGAGATTATCCTTGCGGCGTGGGCGGTGCTGCCCCCGCTGTGGCTGATCGTGGAATACTGGTTATTGTTTGACCGAAACCGCGAGTCTCCCTTGGAGTTTGAGGCGTTTAGGCATAGCCAGGCTCTGGCACGAAACCTCTGGATAGGGTTTCTCGCCTTTCTGGCGGCGTTCTACCTGGGGGGGGTAATCCAATTCTGACAAGAAGGGATCGCCTTTGTGTAGGACGTGGGGGGTCTCTTGTTTTTTGTTGGATCCAGTTCCTGTTGAACGGGCTTTAGTGGGAGCCGGGACTGTGCTTCGACTTCATCTGGTTCACCCTGCTTGTATATTCCTGCCGGGTCATGATTCCCTTTTCAATCATGATTTCGGCCATAACCTCAATACTGCAGATATGTGTAGCCAGGATTTCCTTCAGGTCTAGGTCATATTGGGGGTTTTTACTCATGAGAGATCTCCTTGGGCGTGGGTAAAAAACAAAAGGACAGTCAGTCAGTTTTAATTCTGTAGTAATAATCCGCCAACCTGAAGGTGCCGCCGTTTCGTACCACTCCAAAAAATACTTTTTGTTTTTCTTCCGGTAAATTGACAAGAATATTTTCCTTCAGTTCTTCGAAAGAGGTTTCCTCCCAGAAGGAATAATCAGCCGACCGTTCTAGGGGAAATGGGGAAATGTCTTCCATCTCAATGTGAAATTGGTCCGTTGTCATCAGCGGGTCCTTCCGTCAAACGATTGCTAATCGGTGGGTTCTCGATTCTTTCACTACGAACAGTCGTGATTAAAACGAGCCACAGACTATGGTCGGGGAATTGTGGGATGCAAACTCCCATGTTTTTTACCAGTTGTCAATTGATAGGGGGTTTGATACGGTTTTTCTTTTTCTATAACCTTCAACCTTGTACCCGGTCGTGGTTTTCCCCGGCTCGGATCTTTTCTTATGTTGCTTGCGATAGATGTTGGTAATTCCAATAATGTCATCGGTTTGTTCTCCAATGGAAAACTATTGACCCACTGGCGCATCCGCACCGAGTGGACCCGCACGTCCGACGAGTACTGGGTGCTCATCAAGGAGTTCATACAGCTCAACGACGCAGATACTGAAACCATCGACGAGATCGTGATCGCCTGTGTTGTGCCTCCTCTGATTCCGATCCTTCAGGAAATGGGTCGAAAATACTTTTCCTGCGAACCGCTCATTGTGGGGCCAGGAGTCAAGACTGGGATTTCCATTCTTTATAACAATCCGGCCGAGGTTGGAGCCGACCGTATCGTAAATTCCGTGGCGGCCTATGAGAAATATGGTGGTCCCCTCATCATTGTCGATTTCGGTACGGCCATTACCTTCGATGTTGTTTCTCGCAATGGAGAATACTTGGGTGGGGCCATTTCGCCGGGCGTTCAGTTGTCTCTGGAAGCCCTGTTCGAAAATGCCGCCAAGTTACCTCGCGTGGAATTAACTGAGCCAAGACACGTCATTGGGAAATCCACTATCGAGAGCGTTCATTCTGGAACGATCCATGGCTTTGCGAGCTTGATCGATGGCATGGTGGCAAAAATTCAGGCCGAACTTGACCAGAAAGCCCGGGTCATCGCAACCGGTGGAACCGTAGGCCTGATCGTCTCCCTCTCCAACTCTATCGACATCGTCGATCCCTTCCTCACTCTGGAAGGGCTTCGTATTATCCATCAACGAAACCAGAGGGATGACACTTGATAAAGTGCGGGTCGATCGCAACGGTAGGCCCTTTAGGGAGTACGATGGTGAGTTTTAAAAGAATGAAAAAGAGAAAAACACCGGCTTCCTTAGGCGGCGGGAGAATATAGAGGGGATAGTTAATACCAACCAAAGTTTCTAAGAAAACCGGTGTTTTATGCTAGAATTTTGATTAAACAAAAGAAAAATGTCTTTAATTTTTCCTATGCTGGCTTGCTTTCCGGATGAATAAACGGATCATCTGACTGTTTTCGTCGATGTCTGAGGTGGGGTAGCCCCCAGACTGAGCCCACTCCTTGAAGGCATGGGTGAAGTTTTTCTGCGGATCAAGGATGACTTCCAGAACACCATTAACCTTCACATCCCGAAACGCTTTCTGGGTCTGCTCAAATCCGCTGAAAAAAGAAAGTCCTCTTATGTCCAGTGT
>CAZVZT010000207.1:0-2453 GCA_964631515.1 uncultured Nitrospinaceae bacterium | reverse complement strand
TGAATATGGTTGTTCCGTTTTTTGCGTGCGGTGTTATGTAGGCTTTGTAGCCTTTGTCAGTGAGGGTGCGCACCATACGCTCAGCGTTGACCTTCGTTTTGTAAGCGCCCACCTGAACCGTGTACTGGGTCAGGGTGGGATAGGTCTCCTTCGGCTGAGGTTTAGTTTTCAATTCTGGGGTAGCAATTGTTGTGGGTTGAATGGTTTTGACAGAGGGGATGGTTCCAGTGTTCCCAGCCAGTTCTGGTTTGGGTTTTGATTTCTCTTTCCGTGGCGTCCAGTGAATCTGGATAGGTTTCATCTCTTCAGTTTCCGAAGCGGGCTTATTGACGCCCTTCTGGTTTTCCATCTGATACCTAACAAGTTTAGGCTGATCCTTTTCCGAAGATTCGGTGTCGTTTTTCGGGTCGGGTTCTGTGCCAGTGGAGCTCTCTTTTAAGTTTGGCACTTCGGTGTAGGTGGCCACGTCCGCAGCCCACTCTGCTTCCAGATCCTGCATATCTTCCACCTTTTCCAAGTCACGCGTCGCCGTTGAAGCGATGAGCGGTTTCTCGAAGGTCTCTTTTTCCTTTATCTCCGAGGGTTCTTTGATGATAGCGGTTAGTTTGTCCACTAGTTTGGACGTCATGCGGTGCAGGTTGAGTTTGTTGGTGACGAATCGAGCGGGGCCGATGGCCGCCGCAAAGATGCCGGTTGGGATCTTGCCGATGCCCTGAAAATCAGATTCCGTCTGCTCCGCCCGCCATAAAATTTCTCCCGTTCGCGTATCGACCATCTGCACGGAAACTCCGATTTCGATGGAGGAATGCACGATCATGTAAGAGCGCTCGACTTTGTTGATACGGCTGATCAATACGGCATCGGCACCTAGAATTTCTGTAAACTGCATAGGATTGATATGTAAAAACTGCGCCGGATCGGTCAGGTTGCTCTGCTTGAGGAGCCCGTCCACAATATAGGGCTCAAGCAGGTTGAAGTTGGCCCCCTGGAGGTTGGCGTAAAGGGTTTGTCTAAACAGGGCGGCCGTTTCCTTTTGGCCCTGATCCACGATTTCCACCGGCAGGATGGCGACAGTCTGGTTTTTTGACAGCTGGTCGAGGTTTCCCGATACCTTGGTCTGCAGGTTGGTGGCACAGGCAGAAAAGGTCAGGGCGAGCGAGAGTGCCAGCGTAATTTCTCCTGCGCGCCGAAGGTACTTTTGGGATGCTACTTTCTCTCTAAAATGGATATCTGGGGTGCCAGTCATCGATTTTTTCCTGTGGGTGCCCGGGCCTCCTCAATGACGGCCATGGCTTCTTTATAGAATTTCTTCGCAGTCAGCCCTTGTTTGTCTTTCAGGCAACCGATGATGAGGGCGCCGTTGTCCAGTTTATCCCCCTTTTGAATTCGGTAACTTCCCGTGTACAGTCCCGGCGAAACTTCTTTCATGGGTAGGTACGATTTAAAACTTCCGATATCAAAGTAAGCAGTTAGCCCTGTGTCTCCGCGCAGGCTCACGTAGATGAGGTCGTTTGGTTTCAGTTGATCTCTTGCCCGGATGTTTGTTTCAATAGAAACGATGCGGGGCAGGCGCACGCTATTTTGACGCGTCGAAGCTGGATCGGGAACTTGATCGAGCACTTTGACTGCGAACGATTCAGCGGCTTTATGATAGGCTTTTTTTATCTCGTAGTTTTCGATCTGTTCATTGATAAGGTCCACCATCCCAGGCGCAGCGATGCCGGAACTGTTGAGTTCCGTATGTTCGGTTTCCCACAGGACCTCACCCGAACGTAGATCGACCAATTCTATTTTGGCTTGGATGCTTGTCTCAGCGTAAACGCCGCCAGTGTAGTTGGTGGCATCGATTACATGGCCTCGGATCACCGCATCAGTCTCTAGGATTTTTCGTATCTGATCGTGCGGTAAACCGGCTGGATTCACCCCGGTTTTCATGAGGTGGGCCAACTTGCGGTCGACTTTATCGGGTGGCAGGTCGGTGTAGCCCAAGTAGCTGAAGAAGTTGGAAAACACCTTGCGCAGAATGCGGTGCGGCCGTTTTCCTTCGGCAATTTCTAAATTAACACTGAAGGGTAGGACGGCAACTGTTTTGGGATAGGCCGTATCACTATCAACATGTTGATAGATCTTGACTTTAGCGGTGCCACACCCAATAACCAGCAAGGCGGAAAGAACAAGCCATATAAGCCCCCTGAGGCTAGAAAAAAAGAAACGTTTTGTGCTCATAACCTTTTGAAGTTTAAGCGATTATTTTGTAAAACGGCACCCCACTATAGGAGGCCGAGACATATCATGTCAATTAATTTAATAAAATTTGGTTAAATTAAGGTTCTGCCTGTTGAGTTCGCCTGCCCCCAGTTCGTATATAAATTGCCAAAAGTAAAGGGGTTAATCAAATTCTTCGCCGGGGAAACGAATTGACTGGTCATCGGTTTCGTGATAATTTTCCTGCG
>CAZVZT010000206.1:0-2471 GCA_964631515.1 uncultured Nitrospinaceae bacterium | reverse complement strand
TTCCCTTGCATATGACCGTTCCCGCCACAATTTCCGCCACGACATCCCCGGTCTCACCGATGATGAGCGTGTCATTTGTGTTGACGTGGCCCTCAAACTTGCCATCGATTCGCACCGTACCATCGAAGCTCAAGTCTCCCTTAAATACCACATTTTCGCCTAAATAGGCTTTTATTGAAGAGTCCTCCTTTTTGGACATCGCGCCCTTTCCCTCCGTTTTGGTGAATATTTTTAGCATTTACTTGGATTTTTAACGATTAGCCCCCGAATGCGCTCCAGGTCGTCATCGGAATAGTAAGTAATGACTAGCTTTCCCCCTTTTGCGCGTGCCGCAATTTCTACCTTCGTCCCTAAAGACTTCTCAAATTCCATTTCCAGGTTTTTGATGAAAATATCCTTCTTTGCGGGTTGCTTCTTGGCGGAACCACCGGTGTTTCGCGTCATTTGGTTGACCCGCGCCTCGATCTGGCGAACATTCAAGCCCTTCCCAACGATCTCCTGACGCAGAACCTCAATGTCCTTATCTAAATTAAGGCCCAAAAGGGCGCGTGCATGCCCCATGGCCAGCCGCCCGGCGACAAGATCTTCTTTGACGCGCCGCGGCAGTTTGAGTAGCCGCAGTGTATTGGCCACCGCCTCGCGGCTCTTGCCCATACGTTTGGCAATCTGTTCCTGGGTAAGTCCGAACTCATCGGCTAGCCGGGCAAAGCCGTCCGCCTCTTCGATAGGATTCAGGTCCTGCCGATTCAGGTTCTCAATGAGCGCAATCTCCAGCGACTCGGTGTCGGTAACTTCCCTGATAATCGCCGGAATTTTTTTAAGTCCAGCTTTTTTAGAAGCCCGCCACCGGCGCTCTCCAACCACAAGCTCATATCCATTTTCGCCTATTTGGACTATAACTGGCTGGAGCACTCCGTGCTCTCGAATCGACTGCTCCAGCTCTTCAAACTTTTTGTCGTCAAAATATTTTCTGGGTTGCTGACGGTTGGGCTCGATCTCGTCAATGAGAAGATCCAGCGACCCCCCGGACGACTCTCCCTCCGGAACCCCGGTTTCGAAATCGGGAATCAGGGCTTCAATTCCTTTTCCCAGCGCCTTTCGGTTCATGCGACTCTTTCTCCTTGTGAGGTTTCCTGTGAGACTGCTTCACTGTTAGCCCGTTGCATCAATTCCTGGGCCAATTCGACGTAGGAATCAGAACCTTTGGAGCGTTTAGCGTAAAGAACGATCGGTTTCCCGTGGCTCGGCGCCTCGCTGAGACGAATGTTCCGCGGGATAATTGTGTTTAAGAGAAAGCCCTTGAAATACTTCTTCACCTGATTCTGAACCTGCTCGGCCAGCAGGGTCCGCCCATCGTACATGGTGAGGAGGATGCCCTCTACTGTGAGAGTCGGGTTGATGGACTTTTTGACTCGCTTCAACGTCTTAAGGAGATGACTCAAACCCTGCAAAGCGTAGTATTCGCACTGCATGGGGATGAGAACGGACTGCGACATGGCGAGCGCGTTTAGGGTGAGGAGTCCGAGAGACGGCGGGCAATCAATAATCACAAACTCGTATTTGCTGTCAACTCCGTCCAGGGCCGACTTGAGCGCTCTTTCTCGATGCTCTCTGGCAACCAGTTCGATCTCAGCCCCTGCGAGGTCGACGGTTGCTGGAATCAACTTAAGTTCTTCGATATCAGTAGGATAAATGGTCTGATCGAGGGTGGTTTCTCCCATCAGTAGCTCGTAAATCCCATTTTGATCCTCAAGAAGAGTTACCCCCAGCCCGGTGCTGGCATTGGCCTGAGGGTCCATATCAATGAGCAGGACCTTTTTCCCGGAGAGAGCCAGACCCGCGGCGAGATTGACCGCGGTGGTGGTCTTGCCGACTCCACCCTTCTGATTGGCGATGCTGATGACTTTTCCCATGCCTTTAAAGACCCATTTTTTTGATCTTCGTCATAAAAGTAGTATCACAGAAACTATTCTCTGCCAATCAAAACATTTTGACAATAAAGAGGAAGAACACCCCCTACGAGTGTTTCACGTGGAACATGGGCTCTGAGGTGAGGGGCAGGCTCTCGGCATACGTTTCACGTGAAACAATGCCAGTCTTTAAGTAGAAACGCGCTGAAAAACCATTAATTTAGAAGGGGATCGGCCTGGTCGAGTCAATGGGGTTTCTGAATGAAAATGAAGAAAGTCTAGCTCAGGTGAAGGGGCGCCGGCCTCTTTCTGAATCACAACGCGTCCTTCGGGGCAGAGAAGCGCGCGGCCCATTTTTAAGCTGGCTTTAAAATCTTTAACATGCCGCAAAACGATAAAATCGAATTTATTTTGGAAGGAATCGCCCAAATCTTCCACTCGGCTATGAATGGACCTGAGACCCTGCAACTGCATGGATCTAATCACGTTTTTGAGGAAATTGGCTCGCTTTCTTTGGTTTTCGACGAGCACTATTTCCAGGCTGGGCAGGGCCACCTTAAG
>CAZVZT010000205.1:1520-2518 GCA_964631515.1 uncultured Nitrospinaceae bacterium | reverse complement strand
TATATACTATATTATGTTATATTATATTAAGCCATGGATGAATACACACCAGGCGCCCGGCGGCGGCACGCGCGTCGGGACGATGACGCAGGACAACGGGCGTTTCGGCTTCATCCAGCAGGATGAAGAAGGTAAAGATGTTTTTGTTCATTCAAATGAACTGAATGGTGTCTACATTAATGAAGGTGACAATGTGGAATTTGAAATAGTTGAGACTGAAAAAGGTCTTTCAGCTCAAAACATTAAAAAACTCTAATTGTATCCCTCCTTTATCTGAATCATAGAATGTAGTTGGTCACTCAAATGAGTGACCGACCCAGTTTAAAGCTGGGTCTGATTTTGGTCTCAACTGATTTCTCTTCAGTGGTCTTATCCTGTTTCCGCATACAATAATACTCTAACTGCCTCTAGGTTCCGAACCAAACCCTGGAAACTTCAGAAGCTTCGTGATAGGAAAAATTTTCTTTCACTTGCCACCTGGCCAGAATGGATTGCAAAGGATAAAAAGCCTCCAAGAATGAACTGGTTTGCGTGATCCAAGTGACTCAAAACAACCCTCCATTATAACCAGAAGGCCTAAGATTCGAATCCTTCCCGACCGACTATGAATATAAATTTAAATTTTCAGAAACCATAAAGGTGCTCTATATTTCCTGAGGGTTCAGATCTCAACCCATCTGCTCCCTTCGCGGGCGGACTTTACGGCGGCATGGACAAAGTCGAGGGTGTGGAAACCGTCCTCGAAGCTGGGGTGCTCGGTGGACATCGGATCTGGGACTCGACCTTCCTTCAGGGCCTGGATCCGGTCACCGAGATCGCGGTAAAGGTTGGCAAAGGCCAACGGCATTCCTTCCGCATGCCCCACGGTGATGCGTGACGCACGGATGGCTTCGGGCTGCAATCCTTCGGCACCCCGTTCCAAAATACGGGTGGGTTCTTCAATTTTTTTCGTATGATGGTGGTTTTGGTTTTGATTGTAGTTTATGATTTGTAGATTT
>CAZVZT010000205.1:0-1510 GCA_964631515.1 uncultured Nitrospinaceae bacterium | reverse complement strand
GGATGTCTTCGGGCTGCAATCATTCGGGTCCTCGTTCCAAATTACGGTTGGGTTCTCCAAGCGGAGTCCTATTAAGCTGGTTGGGCTGTTCCTGCTCCCAACGGAATCCTCCCTTTTCCCCAAAGACCTGAATCCTTAGTCCATGGGCTCTGCCGACTGCGAGCCCACTGGTCCAAAGTCGTCCCACGGTGCCTCCGTCCATACGGAAGGACACCATCGAATCATCTTCCAGAACCCGTCCTTCAACGAAGTTGGCAAAATCAGCAGAAAGGCTGCTCACCCTCTGTCCGGTCACAAAGCAGGCCATGTGCAGTGCATGGATCCCTGCGTCTGCGGTGACGGCGGATACTCCCCCCTGTTTTGGATCGAAACGCCAGCGTACCCGCGGATTGTCTGCATCCGCTGCATCGGCAAAGAAACCACCTGCGAATTCAGCAAAAACGACCCGGATCTTGCCGAGTTCCCCGCGTTGGATCGCCGCCCGCATCTGGCGCACCAAAGGATACCCGCTATAACCAAAATTGACGGCATTCACCCGGTTCAACTCTCTGGCCGTTTTCACCAGTGTTTTTGCATCCTCCAAATCGGTCGTGAGGGGTTTTTCACAAAAAACGTGAAATCCTTTTTCGAGAAAAGCCTTTGAAATTTCAAAATGGGTTTCATTGGGAGTTGCCACGGTTACCAGGTCGATGCGGTCCTTGCGGGCAGATTCTGCTTCGAGCATTTCCTTCCAGTTTCCGTAGGCCCGGTCTTCTTGGAGTCCCAGGCTTTTTCCATAATCCCGGCTGCGTGTTGGATCCAAATCGAGGGCACCTGCTGCAAAGCGGAATTTTCCGTCCAGTTCCGCTCCAATCCGATGGGCAAAGCCGATCTGGCTACCTTCTCCCCCTCCTATCAAACCCCAATTCAAAATTTCTGTCATTGTGTATCCTTCTCATAAAAAATAGTTAAAAAAATCTGTCTTCACTAATTTAGAAAATCATGATTCTGGCGGCTGCTCATTTTCCTTCAATCCTTTGAACCTCTGCTTGTGTGTGATGGGTAGAAGACTCAAAATAATAAAATAAACGAATTTAAAAGATCCAATTCCACAGCCAGGTTCTAGACTCAGAAGCCTGGAATCGTTCAGTCCGATATCTTCAATAGATCATCAACCTCAAAACGCTTTAACAATTATGTCCAGAGAAGCCGAAAAAATCGATTTTGAAATCACCCATCATCTTCCCAACCAGCTTGGGGAATGCCCCGTCTGGGATGAACGTGAAGAATTGCTCTACTGGGTCGACATCAAAGCCAGACAGATTCTGCGTCACGATCCTTCCAGTGAGATCACGGAATCCCGGGATGTTCCAGGAAGACCGGGAATGCTGGCGCTTTGCGAAGACGGGGGACTGGTGGTCGCCCAGGAAAGGGGGCTTCAACGTTTCAGTTTCGAAGCAGGACTGCAGGAATTTCTGGTTCAGGTCGAACCTTCAGATAACAAAAAATTGCGAGTCAATGATTCCAAAGT
>CAZVZT010000204.1:0-2544 GCA_964631515.1 uncultured Nitrospinaceae bacterium | reverse complement strand
TGATCACTCAGTCGTTCCTTACGCGCTATCCCAAAGACCAAAGCCCCTCTCGCAAACGCGTTGAAGATGCGAATAGCGATGGGTCCTAGCAAAGACCTCCGGCAGATATCGATTCGCCACGGGATGTGGGTGGATAAAAAAGCCGCGGTATTAAAAATGACCAGCCGCTTCACTTTTTCTGGGTGCCGTACGGCAAACCCCATTCCAATCGCCCCACCCCAGTCGTGCATGATAAGGGTAATATTTTTTAGTTTAAGCGCATCTACAAACCTCTCTAAATTATCAATGTGCGTTTCCAGCGTGTAACTATAATCCTGCGGCTTGTCTGAGAGACCACATCCGATATGGTCGGGGGCAACGCAACGGTAGCTGTCTTTCAACCCTTGAATGAGAGTTCGGTAATAAAAAGACCAAGTGGGATTGCCATGAAGAAAGAGTAGGGTTTCTCCGTCCCCTTCGTCGAGGTAGTGATATCGATGCGGTTTGAGGTTGAAATAGTTCGACGCGAAGGGATAAATTCCCCGGAGAATATTCCAGTCGGTCACCATTCTATGCCCAGCATGAGACAGTTCAGGCCACTTCCTATACCCAGTAAGACCACTTTGTCGCCGGGTGTGATGCACCCCTCTTCTGCCCCCAGCGCGAGGGCCGACGGTAGCGAAGCAGCACCAGTATTTCCCAGAAACTCCAAGGTGGAGAAATCTTTCTCTAGATCAAGACCAAGAGTTTTATAGAGAAGTTTGCGATGCATCTGCCCAACCTGATGGCAGAAAACACGGCTAACATCCTCATTTTCCCAGCTCAGGACTTTTCTTGTAAGCCCCCAGGTTTCTCCGGCAAGTTTACAGCCTTCGTGCATCATAGTTTCAGCATCGGTATTCATGAGAGGCGACCAGCTTTCTCTTCCAGAAGCAGTATCATCGTTTCCCCGGCAAAGGTCGTTAAACTCGGTAGCAGCCTGCCCTGCCCCACCCAGCAGGCGTGGTCTAGACTGCGAAAGATCTCTATGTGCAAGCAAGACCCCGGCCGCAGCGGAGGCAATGGTGAGCGAGGCGAAGGACGTCTTAACTTCCCTACGGGTGAGATCAGACTCCGCCAGTAGTGTTTCGATGGTAGTATCGACCAGCGGACCGCCGTTCTCTCCGGCAACGATCAGTCCGGCGCGTATTTGCCCCATCTCGATCATGTTGGCCACGCACACCATCCCGTTGAGCACACCCAGACAGGCGTTTGAAATATCAAACACGGCAACGTCCGCACGCAGGCCCAAGTTGCGGTGGACCACCGCAGCGGTGGCGGGTTCCAGAAAATCGCGGCAAACCGAGGCATTGATGAGGCACCCAATTTTTGATCGGTCGATCCCGGAATTTTGGATGGCCTGCTCGCCGGCTACGGATGCCACCTCGCTCGGAAACACACCCTTATCCCAGAACCGCCGCTCCTTGATGCCGCTCATCATTTCGAGCCTACCGAAAGGAAGTTTCAGCCTTTCGTAAACAGGGGCGATCCTCTGTTCCAGTTCAGCGGAGCTGACGACGTTTT
Source organism: uncultured Nitrospinaceae bacterium (assembly GCA_964631515.1). GTDB lineage: Bacteria > Nitrospinota > Nitrospinia > Nitrospinales > VA-1 > CAJWLY01. Next base: position 1,002 of record CAZVZT010000204.1, on the reverse strand, counting down.
CGGGCAGATGACAACCCAGTCCCGCTAGGTAGACGTTTTTAAAACGCATGCTCATACACCCCTTACAATCTGGGGATCTGGAAAGCGCACCTATCAAGCCTCCTCAATATTATTATTCTTGTTAGTGATGTCGATGAACTGCATCTCGTGGTAACGCTGGTAAAGTCCGCAATTAGCCAGGAGTTCTTCGTGGGTTCCCGATTCAACAATCTCTCCCTTGTCGAGCACTATGATGGAATGAGCGTGTTTGATGGTGGAAAGCCGGTGCGCAATGACAAACGTTGTTCGATGCTCCATCAGGTTGTGCAAGGCATCTTGCACAAGCTTTTCAGACTCAGAATCGAGCGCTGAGGTCGCCTCATCAAGAACAAGGATGGGAGCGTCACGGAGAATGGCGCGCGCGATAGCTATACGCTGGCGCTGCCCTCCAGAGAGTTTAACACCGCGTTCGCCGACCATCGTGTCATACCCATCATCTAGAGTTTCGACAAAATAGTCCACGTGTGCTGCCCGGGCTGCCTGCATGATTTCCTCAGGCGTCGCCGTAGGCCTCCCGTTGGCAATGTTCTGCCAGATGGTATCGTTAAAGAGAAAAGTTTCCTGGGTTACCAAAGCAAAGTTCTCCCGCAGGGATTCCAGCGTAAATTCCACGATGTCCGTTCCGTCTATCAATATTTTCCCGGACACGGGGTCATGAAAACGGAACAAGAGGTCAACCAAGGTGGTTTTCCCGGCTCCGCTCATCCCTACGATGGCGAGCACCTGGGATTTTTTAACGCTCACGTTTATATCACTCAGAACCCGAGCGCTCCGGGACGGATACTTGAATGAAACATTCTGAAACTCAATGGAGCTGTTAAGTTCGGTAAGTTTTCGAGTTCCTTCCTTAAGTTTTTCTTCTTCAATATCCAAGACTGCAAACACCCTTTCGGCTCCAGCCAGAGATGATTGAATGCTCGTATAGATTTTAAAGAGCAATCGGAGAGGTGCGTACATCATGAA
>CAZVZT010000203.1:1558-2545 GCA_964631515.1 uncultured Nitrospinaceae bacterium | reverse complement strand
TCCTATTTTTAAATCAGACAAAACCCGATGACCACCCACTCTTGAGCCTTGTTTCGTAAATGTTTTTGGAATTTCAGAAGGTTAATTTCTTGCTTAGTGTGTTTTTAATGCAAAGAGGGGTTTAGATCTGTTAGAGGAGCTTCCGGGAGGTCAGCCATTTCAGAAATATTTAAGTTTATGGGTGATTTTTCAGCGATCCTGACCTTGCTCCGCTTATGAGTTAAGAACTGTCTGCTCCTCAATCAACTGCTGGCCAGCCCAAGAAGCAGACCCTTTCCCTCCAAAGTTTTACTCGAACCCCGTTCACATAAGTTTCAAATGGCATAGGGTGATTATTCTTAAAATCCTCAGGATAGAGCACCTGATACAATGTTTGAGCTTTGCCTTCGTTTCGAAAAAATAATTTCATCAATACTGCCAGTTTCCCCTGAATGGGGCAGTATCGTGCCCCCACAAGTTCCCATTTCCCGGTGGGAAGGTATTTGGATTGAATCAGTGTGAAGTCAAATTTTGATAAGAAGTTTTGGTTTCTAATTACATATTTTTATTTTCAACCGATGCAACCTCGAAAGAATGGTTCCACGGGGGACATTAAAAAGATCAGCCAACTCCTTGGAGGTATATTCCTCAACGGCCCAGAGGTAGAGTAGTTCTCTAGGACTGGGGATTAAACAGTTTGAAAAAGCTTGAAGGCATGTGCCCATAACTAATAGACGAATTAAGGGTGCATTTTATTGCATTGATTTGAAAATTTTTTCGTCCATCGGGTGAATTCTGACCATGAGGCCTGGAAAACGGCGATTCGTAGATTTTGCCGGAGAAACTCTTTCTTCCTTACGAATATCACCCGAAAGGATCAAGGTCCGATATTTGAATTAAATTGAGGATAAAGGAAAGCAGGGGGGGGGGGGGACGGACTTGAGGTTTATGCTTAGAATTGAAATATTGCCGGGTTAATTAAAAAAAAAATTTGAGAAAATTAATATT
>CAZVZT010000203.1:0-1548 GCA_964631515.1 uncultured Nitrospinaceae bacterium | reverse complement strand
CCGCCCCGCCCCCCCCCGCGCCGACCCCCCCCCGCGGGGGGGGGGGTCAGGACGTGAGGTTTATGCTTCGCTTGGAACTATTGCCGGGTGACTTAACGAAACAATTTGACTAACTTCATCTTTGTTCAGATGCTTTCGGATAAAATTATGCCGTAGGCGGGCGGCACACCATTGAGCTACTTTGGACACTTTGCTGTCATACAGGGCAAACACCTTTTTATATTTTTCACTGAGAGCATTCACGGGAGGTTCATATTTTTCAAGCTCATCGAGAAATTGAGCCAGACGATTTAAAAACTTCCTGGAACATTTTTTAAAAAGAGTTTCAGAAAAGAAAACAAGAGACAGGGAAATCGCTTGGAAAGAACGTTTGGCTACCCAGTAATAATACGTAGCCGCTATAATGTCGGCAGGATGGTCGGAGTCCTTAAGATTATTATAACCGTCCCACATCGTCAGCACAGAACGGAGAGCGACCGGTCCATTTTCCCGGTAAAATAAACTTCGGGCCGTTCTGTCGATTTCTTCCAGCCTCTTGCCATGAATATGCGGGTGATCGTCCCGCTGGAAGGTGTGCCCGAATTCCTCATCCGTAAGGTCGAGTATCGGCTCTACGGTCTGGGGGTTGACCAACCGCGTATCGGTAAGCATCATCACTTGGTTAGCTGCGGTATTTTGCTCTAACCACCATTTAATGTCTTCCCAGATATTTAAAAGATCGTACTGACCTTTTTTCTTTCTAGCTGTTATCAGGGCATCCATCGCTTGCTGGATTTGCGTTTTGTTAAAGCCACCGTTTTTTTCTCTGATTTCCTTTTTGAACGCTTCTTCATTTTTTACTACTATTGATTCTGCCTCGGTGTGAATGCTCAATGCGGGAATAAACGAACCAAAAACCAGAACTCCGAGGTCTTGGAGTTCGCGGATCATCGTTTCCACTTCCTCAAGGCTTGCCTCGCCTCGCTTTTTAAACACATCGGCCATCGACTCCAGTCCGATCCAGATGGAAAGCATCCCCCCTCGGACCAATCCGCGAAAATCTTTATATCTGTTTTTGTATTCCAGTAAACCCTTAATATCCCCGAATGTTCCCCAGCGGATGTTTTTTCCTGATTCCTCTACCAGCTTGCAAAGTTTTTCTGTATTGGCCAACGGACGCATAAAATTTTCGTCCATGAGGAAAAAGAGAGTTTCCGGGACATAATCTTCCCTTGCCTCATTAATATTAATCTGCTTCTCCATGGCTCGGTACATTTCGTCAGCGTCCTTATAAAGAAGGGTTTTGCTTCCGAAATTTTTGGCTGTATTGCAAAACGAGCAACTGTTAACACAGCCAAGAGAAACCGCCAGCTTATTCATATCAAGGGGCGTTCCCCAAAGGCCCGTCTTTTTAGACAGCCATCTGAGAAAACGGTTTTTTGGAGGTAAATCGGGATCGGGTACAGGAAAGGAAACCATAGGATCATCGGGTTCTACATTCAGTTCCAAACCAAGTTTTCCGCGGTTATTGAGCAAAAATGCCCTCATGCTCTGCACCCCTTCACCGGT
>CAZVZT010000202.1:0-2556 GCA_964631515.1 uncultured Nitrospinaceae bacterium | reverse complement strand
ATTCGTCCGGAATATTCCAGTCGAAGCGGATCCCACGTGCTCAGGGTTTCCAAGCTGTTGCTCTGGAAAAAGCCGGGGGGAACTGCTCCCTGCATGTCGGAGGCCTGAGCGGCTATGGATTTATTACATACGGAGGGGAAGTTTCCCTGTTCATCGCGCAGTCCGCCTTTTTGCCCTCCCATGCCGAGTGCGCAGCTTTTGCAACTATTACGTGTGAGCAGGGCACGCATCATGGGCCACAGCCCGCCCGCGAGTCGTGACTTTTTTAACGAGTACCAGAGCGTACCCCAGCCACCTGCAGAGCGTGGCTTTTTGTCTTGCATGGTTATATCCTCTTGGAGTCCGACGGTTTCTTGTGGAGGAGGATGCTAACAAGTTTCATGAACCATGATACCGTCCGGGCAAGATCCAGAGCAAATAATTGTACTGTCTTGTGTCGAAGTTTGGAGGTGTAAGCAAAATAAAACTCCCTCTCACCCATGATCTGGGTGAGAGGGAGTTTGTTATTTTTCAGCGCCACGCCAGGGGTATAACAGTCTGGCGGGATTTCTAGCGGTAGATCATCTCCTGTCGCCCATAATCCTCAGGAGCATGAGAAATAGGTTAATGAAGTCGAGGTAAAGCGTCAGCGCACCCCGGATTGCCTCCTTGGTGTCTTCGTCGGTACCTTCATTCCCGAGGATATTCATCTCCTTGATCTTTTGTGTATCGTACGCGGTTAGCCCGACAAAGATCAGTACCCCGGCGTAGGTGATGATCCAGTGTAACATCGGGCTTTGCATGAACATGTTTACAAGCGAAGCGATGATGAGTCCTATTAGCCCCATGAAAAGGAAACTTCCCCAAGACGTGAGATCCTTTTTCGTTGTATAGCCGTAGAAACTCATTGCACCAAAGGTTCCCGCCGTCACCAGAAATGTGGAGGTGATTGACGCAGCGGTATAGACGACGAATAATGTCGAAAAGGTGATTCCGGTGAGCCCAGCGTAGAGGAGAAAGACCCCAGTCGCTTGACTTACGCTCATCTGCATGACTCTCGAAGCCAGCCAGAATACCAGTCCGATCTGCGCGACAATCAAAACGATGGGCAGGATGGGATTACCCATGAGGATGTTGAATATAGTTGGGGTGTTGGCAATGTAGAAGGCCATCACGCCGGTGATCCCGAGTCCAGCCCCCATCCAGTTATAAACACGAACCATGAACCGCTGTTGCTCGGCAGCGACGGCGTCCACGCTCGAATGTCGTACATATTCTCTTTCCATTTGTTAAATCCTTTCTATCGGGTTACTGGAGTAGATTGCTCACTTGCGGCAGATTAAATTGATTGGGGTAGGAGGCTATTCAACCTACTTTAGCCTGCTCCTTTTCCGCTAGATCTCGAAGGGGTGGCCTCGCTATCCTAAAGGTTACCCTTCTATAAGAGGATAGGATTAGCGAAAGTAAAAGTCAAGGTTCGGTGGGCCTAACGACCCAGGCTCCAACAGAGTTTAGGAAAATACACCTTGATCAATCCTGTTAACTCCTTCTTCATTATGGTCCTCTCAGTGTATTTTTGTTTTTGGAGGACTATTTCCCATTTTTTAACGGGTGGTCTGGCCCTGTGGTTTTGGGAAATTCAATTGGGTTGTGCAGGTGTCGATATCCTGTTTAAGCTCGCCGGACTGGGGGTAGGCGGGGTCGGCTATTTCGGCCTCGAAGAACCAGACCAATGCTTCGCGGCAGTTGCTTAACTGCATATACAATCCCCCTACCGTATGTGCGACTTCAGCACGCGTTTTTTCGTTGGTTTCGGTCTTGTCGAGAAACTTTATATATTGATTGATTGCTTGTTCCTTGAGTCCAGTTTCCTTGAGCCTGTCCCCGACCGCGCGCAGATGCTGCGTCCTACCATCCTCTTTGGGCGGGGTGATGATTGTATCAGTCAGTTTAACGAAAAACACTCCGAAGGCGCACACTGTAATGAGAGTCAGGATGATAATAGACGCCTTGACCTTGTTGCTTAGCCCACCATTTGAAGCGTTCGATTCCATGTCAGTGTTGCCTCTTGCACAGTCTGAAGTAACGAATAATCGACCCAATCAAGGAACGGTTGGCGCCCATTTTGCGGGTGCCCACCATCCGAGGATAGAAAAAACCTGTTCCTTTTTTTTTGTCGGTCCCGCCCGATTTGTCGAGCTATGGCTAGGCAATATAATCGAAAAAACCTAGGAACTGAATATTAAAAATTTTTAATCTAAGGGCTAAGCCCTACGAAACTTGTTGTATTACCTCAGGGTTCTATTTTATAGTCCTGAGTTCATGAAAAAAACAGTTCCGCCAAATCTGGTGTTGATGCGCTGGAAGCGTTAGTGATAGATATATTGAAGTGACGCGCCGTCACTGGCCAGAGTGATGAAGCGCAAGGTCTGGTCCAAATACTTAAAAAGAAACTGAAGCCCAGCATGGTAGTTTCGCCAAGGGGCACGAACTGAAATGACCGAAAAAACTCAAGCCGATTTAGATCTTTTGATTGACGAAGGGCTCAGCGCCGAAAAAGGTGAGTTGGACTTGGCG
>CAZVZT010000201.1:0-2570 GCA_964631515.1 uncultured Nitrospinaceae bacterium | reverse complement strand
ATCAATATCGTTGTTCGAAGCTCGGAGTTTTTCGAGTATTTTAGCGACTTTTGACTGGTGGCGGCTTTTCATAAGCCGTCTTTCCCCGGATGAAGTAGAAAGTTTTTCCTGCGTGTAGAGTAGGGCAGCAAGCTTGACTAGGGACCGCTTACTTGAAAAGAAATTTCTAATTTCTCGCAAGGGCACCGCACCGGTTTTTTTCGGGTGCGATATCAGATGCTCAAATTGATCAAATACCCTCAGGAAATCGGAGGCATCCCCATTTTTGTGAATGTCCGGAAACAGATACTGGAGCAGTCCGCTGTTGTGCATGGTGCGGATGGACGGGGCTGCCTGATCCGAGCTCAATAGCAGGATCAGTTCGCTATAGATTCTCTCAGCAGCGACTGCCTTGATTTTAGACTTCTGTTTTTTGATTCGCTCCAGGGTTTCGGGGTCGATCTCGAACCCGAAAGTACTCATGAACCGAAAAGCCCGGAGCATTCTCAGAGGATCGCTGGAAAGCACGGGGCCGGGGAGGGCACGGATAACTTTATTTTTTAGGTCTTCCCTCCCGCCATGGGGATCAAGGAAAGTTTTTGTCCCCTTAAGAAACTTCTCCAACGGAAGGGCCATGGCGTTGAAAGTGAAATCGCGTTGACCTAAATCCGCTTCGATCGAACCTCCCTGCATTTCTGAAAAATCGAAATACACCTGTTTGCGGACAACGACACGCGAGGTTTCCCTTCTGGGGGTGTCGTCGAGCATGACAAGAGAGGATCGGGTATCCCGTGCAAACTGCTTAGCGAGTTCGGAAGCGCCCCGCAGAGCGAAATCGAAATCGGTGCATTTTTTTTTCAAGAGGAGATCCCGTAACGGTCCTCCCACGACAAAAAGATCGGAACCGTGCGCCTTGCTCAACTGCAAGAGGGTCCTTAGTTGTTTTGAAAGCATATTAGACGTAGAAAAAAATAATTTACCGAGGCAACGGTAGAGATTTGAAGGGCGGGTTGACTTTAAATGCCCCAACCGGAACCGAGGCGGACCTGTTTGGATACAAGAATTTTCCCATCTTCCTTGACCAAGTTAAGATCTGTATTGGTTAGTTCCCCAATGATTTCTTGGAGATTTTTTGACGGCGTGCTCTGGGGGTCCTTGATAAGGAAGGGGACCATTTCTTCCACGGAGTCACGGACTTGGTCACTCTCGATGACATGACCAAGATACTTAAGGTCAACATCCAGAAATTTTTTAACCAGATTGGTCAGGTTGTCTCCGGTTTGCAAGTCTTTTTTGTTGCGTACCCGATTGATAATGACTTCCGGCTTGAAAGATCTAATAATCTTTTCAACTTCCTCGGTTTGAGAACCGTCGACTTTTTTAATATTTTCCCTGAGGATATCGATGGTGCATGTTTCAACATCAGCCTGGGACGGATGCGAATGGTCCACCAGCCGCTGCAGCTCAGGAGCGTCCTTGAGGTGCAGGCTTATTTTCCTGAACAGGGCTGCCCGGACGAAGCTGAATGTTTTCATGACCGAAGTCACCTCGGGCGTGCTCATCACAATGCATTGGTCGTGAATATTGAAAAAATCAAGCACATTAAAGCTGGTCCCCGGTCCTAGGTCGAGTATGACTGTGTGGGCTTTGAGTTGCTTTAGAAAGGAGATAATGGTTTGAACGCGTTCGGGATCGATGTTGGCGCTTCCCGGGTTATCCCCCGCGCTACTGATGAACTTGAGATTATCGATGCCCGTTTCGATCAACAGTGACTCTGGATCGAGTCGGCTATTGGTGAACAAGTCCTGGAATCCGTAAGGTGGGTGGCTGATTCCAAGAAGTGCGTGAAGGTTTGAAGCACCAAAATCTCCATCCATGAGAACAACCTTTTGACCGCTCAAAGCCATGCCCACGGCTAGATTAGTGCACATAATGCTTTTACCGATACCGCCTTTACCCCCGCCAAGGGTGATTATTTGGGTTGATGAGGCCATTGTTACTTTGATTTCCGTTTTTTTTTTTGAATGGACGTAGGGTCTTGCTACTACTTATGAGTCGGTTTTTTCTACTTGGCCTTGAAGATGAAAGATTCCAAGAGTTCCTGATACTCTTTTCTCGATCGGGCTTCATCTTCACTTTGATCCTGAACATTAGTGGGTTGGTGAGTGCTTTGTTCATGGTCAAAAGAAGGCTGTGTTACCTGTTCTTCCCGTTTTTCCTCGAGTTCCAGTTCGAGGTCGTGGAAACGGGTCTCCAATTGCTCCTGAAACGAATTCAAGCTTTCGATCAAGGCGTTGGTTTCGGCCGCTTCCGTTTCCTCTTTTAGATCCAGGCTAGGCGGATCTTTTAGCATGTTCTCATCTATATCGTCTTCGGTTAGTTCAAGTAGGTCAGGAGATTTTATTTCCCCCTTTTCTGGTTCGGACTCGGGTTCCCAAGGGGTGCTATTCAGATTGCCAGTATCATCTGAAGTAGCAGCCTCTTTGGGGAAGTCTGGAGATTCGAATTCATCGCCGTATGTATCCTCAGCAGGTTTTTCTAGTACGCTCTCTCCCTCCAGATAAATGGAATGAAGGTTGTCGTCCCGCTCT
>CAZVZT010000200.1:0-2622 GCA_964631515.1 uncultured Nitrospinaceae bacterium | reverse complement strand
CTCCTTAAACTGTGACGGGTTCGTCCCCATCACACGCTCAAATTCAGCCTGCGTCACCTCAGTCTGATCCATATAGAATCCGTCGACAGTCACCGCATGGCGCGGGCTTTCATCTGAAAACCACCGCCTATCACAGCTATCCCCCCTATATTTCCTGCACACCTCGTATCCCTCTCCCGGCTCGGCTCCCATCATGAATGTTCCTCCGGGAATCCATACCATCCCCGGAGGGGTTTTAAGAGCAGGGCCTTGGGCTAGTGAAGGAACTGCTATCAAGACCAATATCAGAATTATCAGAATCAATTGTTTCATCCTTGTATCTTAGCCTCACCCTAAAACTTTTTCAGCGATAAGCAGATTGGCCGATCCGGCATAAACCGCTTCGATATGCTTCACTTTGAATCCGGCCTGGCAAACCTCTTCACAAAGACCTTCTCCGCTGGAAGCGTGCCAGCTGTTATTTTTAAGCTGGCGTTCAATGAACTTGAGCCCGAACCGATAGGTTAACGGATACACCAGCCATTTCTTAAGCCCAGATTTAAAAACCCCGCTTCGCTCTTGGACTTTGGAAAAACTTTCATTGATGATGCGCAAAGCATCGTATTCTGGAGAAGGCTCCACCACCACCAAGGTCCCTCCCGGACGAAGAAGGGCATGAAACTGTCCTAGGGCCCGCTCCCGTCTGCCAAGTTCAATCGTATAGAGCGAGAAATGAGCCACAATCATATCCGCTACATCAGGAGCAAACGGAAACGGCTGGGTGAGGTCGGACTGGATTAGCCCGACCCGGCTAGCAACATTCCTTCTTTCTGCTTTCTCCCAAGCGTTTATTAATCCAGGGAGGAGCCGATCGATCCCCACATACCGGTCTCCCTCACGTAGCCTACTCTCTAAAGCTTTTATAAGCGCTCCGGAACCACACCCGAAATCCAGCCAAAGTTTCCCAATAGTGTTGGGGGCGCATGCCACCACCCGCCGCAAAGAATCTGCATATACCTCTGGCATCAGCAAATCATACAACCGCGACTGAAACCCAATCCTCCAGTAATAACGGGAATAAAATGACGACATAAGCGATCCGCAAGTTGTAAGAGAAAAGAGACCTACGCTTGCCGGGACAGACCAGAGTTTATATAATCTCAGACAGTCGATAAATTAAAAACTAGGTTTTTCGCTTCGATCAGAGTGTTAACCAAGACTGAAAACCTAGAACGAGGAACAAAGTCACGATGTCCAAAAAACCGTTCATCAATAAACATGGTTTTGTCGAGTATCCTTTCCTCCATGACCAGCGCAAGGTAAAAAACTGGTGGTTCTTCAACCTGCTAGAAGACCACCTGAAGCGGCGGGCCCGGCAGGCACACGGCCGTGAGTACACCCGCGATCAGATGGATACAGACATGATGCAGCTCCTCCCCAACACGAACCTGAAATTCTACGCACTGGTTCCCTCCGGCATGGGGATGGAATTTAAACTGATTGCCAAGTATGAAACCCCGGAACTCATTCATCTGGAAGATCCTGTCCCCTTCATCACCGAAACATTCGGCGGCGGAAAATTCAAAGTCAACATCTACCATGAAGGAACCTTCGCCGGCACTGAAAACTATAAAGCCCACGGCGATCCCAAGTGGAAAGAAATCGAAGACGACGGCTACTAACCCTGCCCCTCGAACCAATAAAGACTCATTGTTCTGTGATCAAAATTAAGCTCGGGAGACCGTGACCTGAACGGTTTATTTGAGGCGATTTGGCTGGTTACAGTTCTTCATCCGGATTACGAGGCTTCTGGATGGTGGGGACGGTAAATTTTAAATCGGATGGCAAAACTGAGGAAGCACTTCCGGCCACGGCTTCCGTTTTTGGCTTCTCAAGCCGCACGTAAATTTTTCCTTCGTGGATTTTAACGGGATAGACCTCGGTTTTGAGTTCTGGATTCTGGGGGCATTGTCCGTCCTTGAGCTCGAACCGCCATTCGTGATTAGGACAGATAAGGACACCTTCCTCGATCCTCCCCTCCCCCAGCGGCGCCCCCCTATGTGGACAGGTGTTGTCGAGGGCGTAATATTTCCCCTTATAGTTGAACAGCGCAATCTCCCTGTCACCCGCTGAAATGATAGCGGATTTTCCAATTCCAAGATCATCGCATTTCATTACTTTCGTGTATTTGACCTTTGCCATTAGCCACCCTGATCTCAACAGTTACTTTTTTAAGCGGTATATTGCCCAATCTGAATATTTATCAAATTTTGCTTCTTCTTGTGATTCGAATTTGAAGACCTTGATCAGACAATCGGATGAACTGGGGTTATTTTCCCATTGTCCAGCAGACAAACCAACTAAATGGGGGCGAATCTTTACAGTGTAGCCTTGGTATTCCCCCTCCCGAACAGGGTGCAAGGCGAGTTTTATAAATCTTTGGTCTGTTGCCAAAGTACTATCATCGAATGAGTACTGTCTGACCCATTCGCGTGTCGTCAACTTTTCTCCTCCAGATTGGTGCTGCACGCAAATCAGGGCACCCTCACTGATAGTTAACATCCCCCATTTGGATTGAGACTCCTGAGGGAGCCAACTGCCGTCGTCACCCACCTACTTATCCTACGGGGAAATCTTTTAAAA
>CAZVZT010000199.1:0-2626 GCA_964631515.1 uncultured Nitrospinaceae bacterium | reverse complement strand
CACCTTGGGAATCCTGTTCGTCGGGCTAGTTCTGTCGCTAGTCACTCGTAATAATGTGTGGAAACAGGAAAAGGGCACATGGATACAGAAACTCGAACAAGAAGCAGAGGAGAACACGCTCATCCTTGGAGGAGAACTTGAGGCGATTGATCGAGAGTTGATGGGAATCGTTTCCTTGCTTAGCACATTTGAAACCGTCACTCGTTCCGAATTCAGAACCTTCGTCACCCCCATTCTGCAAAGACATGGTTTCATACAGGCGTTTCAATGGGTTCCCCGCGTCCCCCTAAGCCAGCGATCGGCGCTAGAATCCATGGCACAACGCGATGGTTTTCCTGGCTTCCGATTCAGGGAACAGGATGAAGCAAAATCAATGCGCCCCGCCGAACCGAGAAGTGAATACTTCCCTCTTTACTATGTAGAACCTTATGCAGGCAACGAAGCACTCCTTGGTTTTGATGCAGGTAGTCAACCCGAATTATTGTCTTACATCATAAAGGCCAGAGACTCAGGAACAACCACTGCAAGCGTCACCCGCCGCTGGTTTGAAGGCGACCAACAAAAAGGAATTCTGATTTTCGCCCCCTTTTACGAGGGAAGCGGCGTCCCAGAAACGACTGAAGAGAGGAGGCACCTGTTCAGAGGAACTGTGATTGGTGCTTACCGGGTGGACGACATGATGGAGCAGATGATCCATCCCTATATGGCTCAAGGCCTGAGTCTTACCATTTTTGATAAAGATGCAACGGACCCAAGTAACAGAATACACGGAAAATTACGCGATGACGCCATCGGAAAACAACAAACTCCGCTCAGCATTTCCGGCCGTCCATGGCAACTAATCTGGCAGGGCACCCGTGATTTCAAGAGTGGACCCAGCCGCGCCTACGTCTTCTGGCTTTCATTCGGCGTTTTCGTATGCTTCGTTTTCATTGCCACAATATTTGAAATAGCGACTGTCCGAACCCGGCTCAAATTGGAAGTAAAGGCGCGTCAACTGACCGAAAAAGAACTGCACACCGCCAAAGATGAAGCGGAAGCGGCCAACCAAGCTAAAAGCTCATTTCTAGCCAACATGAGCCACGAGATACGCACTCCCATGAACGCCATTCTTGGCTATGCGCAGATTTTACAGCGCAACCAAACACTTGATAAAACCCAGAAGAAAAACATCGACTGCATCCTGCACAGTGGCGACCACTTGCTTCGGATCATCAATGACATTCTCGACCTATCTAAAATTGAAGCGGGGAAAATGGAGCTTCAACCCTTGGATTTTGACCTCAATCAAACCGTTCGCACCATCGCAGCAATAATAGAACCCCAGTGCGAGGAAAAAAATCTGCAGTGGCGGGTGAATGGCCTAGATGAGCCGTCTCTTCCTGTCCATGGCGACGAATTCAAACTCAAGCAAATTTTGATCAATTTGCTCAGTAATGCCGTCAAATTCACAGAGTCAGGAAGCATCCTGCTCAGATGGGCCACCGAAGAATCGAACCGCTATCGGTTCGAAGTGATCGATACGGGTCAGGGGATCCCTGCAGATATGCGCAACCGTATATTCGAACCTTTTCAGCAAGCAGGCAACAATGAAAAGCGGGAAGGAACTGGACTCGGGTTGGCCATTACCCGCAAGCAAATCGAATTAATGAACGGTAGCCTCGCCCTTAAGTCTGCCGTAGGCGAAGGCTCCCGGTTTGTTTTTACTATACAGCTTCCACCCGCCATTGGGAAAATCGCTCCAAAGATACTTCTGGGATCGAGAGTGTCCCGTCTAGCCACGGGGCAACAGGTCAAGGCTCTAGTTGCGGATGACGACACAACTAACCGCAATGTTCTTTCCGAAATCCTGGAGAGTGTGGGTGTGGAGACCTTCGTCGCTGAAAATGGGTGCGACGCTGTTGACCGGGTCCGTGCACATCAACCCGACATCGTGTTCATGGATATGCGCATGCCAGTCATGAACGGGATCGAGGCTATTAAAGAAATCAACAGGGAGTTTCCTGACGGGCAAATCAAGACTGTCGCCGTTTCCGCATCAGCCCTGAACGACGAGCGGAAGGGTTTCATCTCCGTCGGATGCAATGACTTCATCTCGAAGCCTGTTCAAATGGGGCAGGTCCTAGCGTGTATAACCCGACTACTTCACGTCGAATTTGAATACAAAGAACCCGATCCTAATCAATTCACCCATGGTGCTCCCGCACAAGTATCTCAAATCCACATCCCTGGTAATCTCTATGCCCGCCTAAAGGAGGCCGCGCGCCTGCATAACATTTCCGACCTCAAAGACTGCCTAGCCGAAACCATCGCCCTGGGAGAAAACGGACGTTCTCTTCTGAAACACCTTTATCCGTTTGTGGAAAAATATGATATGGATGGTATCCATCATGTTCTTGAACAAATCAAAGGAGATAACTGAAAAAAAAAGATTCCCTAGGTTAATGCCATTTCCACAACACTCTTTGACTCCATTTGTGGAAGAAGAGAATATCGGGTCCTAGCTTTACCAAGGAAAGCAGTGGACCCCTCGCTTTTGGTAGATCGTTATTTCTAGGAGAATATGCCTTGGAAAAGTTCTATTCTGCAAATCACTTAATGCCCAGAAGGCACCCGCAATATGAAC
>CAZVZT010000198.1:0-2649 GCA_964631515.1 uncultured Nitrospinaceae bacterium | reverse complement strand
TTTTTCCCTGCAGGACCTTTTTCATAAAAAGAACCCAGATCGGCGCTGCTGCCCCTCCTCCAGTTAAACCGTGGCCAGAGCGGCCGATCATCGGTTCGTTGTCATCATACCCCACCCAGACCGAGGCGGAGAAATCCTTAGTAAATCCGTTGAACCAGGCATCCTTGGAATTGTTGGTGGTACCGGTTTTTCCCGCCGCTGGATGTTTGAATCCCATGCGCCGGACGATGTTTCCAGTTCCTCCGTCCACCACCCCCCGCATCATATCCAACAGGGGATACATGGATTTCTGGGGAAAACGCTGCACACCATGATAGAAGTTTTCGTAAATGGGGTTGCCCTCGAAGTCTTCAATACGTTGGATAAAATAAGGCTTGTTGTAAACCCCGAGATTGGCGATCACACTGTATGCAGAAGCCAGTTCTAACGGAGATACCCCGGCGGTTCCAAGCGCCAGAGAAAGGTGGTTGCCCAGTGGGCTAGAGATGCCGAACAACCGGGCCGTTTTGATCACCCTTCTTGGGGTCACCTCCTGAATCAGTTTGACGGAAACGGAGTTAGCCGAGCGCATCATTGCTTTCTTCAGAATGGTATCTCCGACATATTCGTCGTTGAAGTTTTTCGGCTCCCAAGGTTCGGTGCCTGGAATATCAACCAGGATGGGTTCGTCACGAAGAGTCGTCGCCGGAGTATACCCGCGTTTTTCCATGGCGGTCAGGTATACGAAAGGTTTGAACGAGGAGCCTGAAGGACGGTTATCAGAAATCGCACGGTTGAACTGACTGTGAGAATAACTGCGTCCACCAAGCATAACGCGCACCGCGCCGCTCTGGTTTTCAATAGCCACCAGCGCGGCCTGTACAGGAATATTTACGTTGCGGGGTTTTATCTGCCTTTCCAAGGTTTTCAGGTGCGACCGGGCAGCCTTCTGTGCAAATCTCTGGAGTCGAGTGTCCAGCGTGGTAAATACCTTCATTCCGCCAAAACGAACAAACTCTTTTCCATAATCCTGTTCAAGGCGGTCGATGACAAAGTTAACAAAGTAGAGGCTGGGGTCATCATTTTCCCTCGGCGAGGCCAATTCGAGGAGCGAGTCGAGAGCCCCTTCCTTCTCCTCTTGGGAAATTAACTGTTCCTTTACCATCCTCTCCAGCACATATTCAGCTCGGCGCATGGAACGCTCATAATTATTGAACGGGTTGGCATTGTTGGGTGAGTTGGGGAGTCCGGCTAGAAGCGCCGCCTGAAGAAGGGTCAGTTTCTTGGCCCGCTTGCGAAAATAAACTTGAGCTGCCTCTTCGATACCGTAGGCCCCGCTTCCAAAATAGATCTGATTACAGTAAGCCTCGAGGATCTGTTCCTTTGAAAATGTAGCCTCCAACTGAAGTGCGACTAACAATTCTTTGATCTTCCGCACCCAGTTTCGCTCAAAAGAAAAAAACAGATTTTTGGAGAGTTGCTGGGTGATAGTACTCCCCCCCTGCCGTATCCGGCGCTGGGTAATGTTCGTATACAAGGCACGAACCAAAGCAAGGTGATCAAGTCCGCTATGCTCATAAAAATTAGAATCTTCTACCGCCATAATCGCCTTGATGAAATTCGGTGAGATGTCCTCCAAGGAAACTGGATACCTTTGCCCACGAACCTTGATTCTCTCCCCATCAGCAGAATAAATTTCAGTGGGCAGGCTGAGGTTGATATTTCCCAGGTTATCTGGAAGTTGAGGCAGGTCTCGGCTGAAGACAAAATAAATCCCGGCCCCAGCCAGCAGACCGAGAAGAGTCAAAGTATAGAAAATGAATATAATTCGTTCACCCAAGCGTCGGATCAAGGGGTATCTCCGGATGGGCTGGTCATGGTAGCGAGCTCCTCGCCCAGTGGCTCGGAACCGGTTCGTTCAATCTGGGAAAGCATGTTATTGGCGATTTCTAATGGAACGGGAATCAGGAGGACCCCCGTATGGTAGTCAGCATCGTACTCAATACCAAAGACCAGGTGTCGGGGAAGATCAGACTCGGAGGTGGGTTCACGAACACCCACGCGGGTGAGGCTGTAGCCTTTGGCAAGGAACCATCTTGGGTCGGGAAAGACTGCGCTTTGTGTCTTTGGATCTAAGGTCCGTAGAACCGGGAGAAACACTGCTGCCGGATACAGACGGTCATCCTCGAACCCGGATTCTTCCAACCGCCCGCGTTTGACGGTACGTGCTGCCCGAGCTTCCTCCAAAGCCTCCGTTTCTAGAAAAATTTCATGAACAGGAATATTCTGCGGGTCGAGAAAACTAATGGTGATCCATTGGCCAAATCGCTTCAAGAGAACCCGGGTCCAGTTTTTTTGGGAGTCGATCGAGAGCAACTCTAAGGGAGAAATGACCATCATCGACCACTGGCCGGGAAAATCGTAATATAAATCTAAAAACTTCTGACGTGACAAAACCAGAGGAAACGCAGGCTCCAGTCCCTCGAGCATGGTCTTGAAAGAACCAATGGCATCGGTAGCTTCTTGGAGCGAGTCGAGACCCAAACGGATCGATTGAATTTTGCTTTGGGCGAGGATTTCCTGCCGGTCTCGCTCCCAGATACGTCCCAACTGGGGGCGTTCGGAGTTTTGCCACTTGAGGTAGTTGCCCACCCCGCGCTCAAAAATTTT
>CAZVZT010000197.1:0-2654 GCA_964631515.1 uncultured Nitrospinaceae bacterium | reverse complement strand
GGAAGTTTGCCAACAAGCCGGGCACCACCGTTGATCCGGTATCGGACGAAATCCGAGTGCGTGGAAAATTGATCCCGCGTGCACATGAGAAAGTATACCTTCTTCTCAATAAACCAACGGGTTGCCTTACCACAACAGTGCCGGACGCACGCGGACGCATGACCGTTATGGATCTAATCGAAAAGGCGCCCACCCGCGTCTTTCCCGTGGGGCGTCTTGATTTCAACACACAGGGAGCGTTATTACTGACCAGCGACGGTGCTCTGTCCAAAAAACTGTTAGACCCGAAATATCGGGTCCCCCGCACTTACCTCGTTAAGGTGAGGGGTATACCAGACGAGAAGAAACTGCGGCGCTTGCGCCGGGGCGTGCGGCTCGACAACCAACCCACGGCGCCCGTAGAGGTTGCGGTCCATCGCGTGAGCGGGAAAAACTGCTTCCTCAAACTGAAACTGGTTGAAGGAAAAAACCGTCACATCAAACGAATGTGTGAGGTCGTGGGTCATCCCGTAGTCAGGCTGAAGCGCACCCATTTTGGCCCGCTGAACTTGACTGGGCTTCCCCTTGGAGCCTACCGGTTTCTATCGCCTCGCGAGATTCGGTCATTGGAATTTCTGGTCAAAAAAGAACCACCTGCCGAGCGCATGCCGCAGGTTCGCGCGACTGTCAAGAAACGGGTCAAAAATAAAAGATAATGAATAGGGTTTATTCGAAAATCTGGTTGATCGGTTTGCTGATACCGATGATCTTGGGCGGGTTGGTTTTTCCTATTGCCGCTCAAGGGGAAACCGGGGCAGGTTATGAAGTGATCGCCGAGGTTTTGGTGGTTAATGACAACTTCGTCCGCGCCAGGAAACAGGCCGTCAAACTGGCTTTGGAAATGGCATTGGAACAAAACCTGCGTGAACTGTCTGGGGATGATGAGTTCGAACGCAGCCAGTGGGAAGTAAAAAAGATGCTGAAAAAGCCCGACAAGTTTGTGAAATCCTATCGCTTCATAGAGGCTTACGACGACCCCGTTCAGCTGCTCAGTCGGGTGAAGCTGGAAGTGGTGCTATTTCAGGATGCCGTTCACAGGGCCCTTAGCCGCTCTGGGATCATATCCGGCATGGAGGGTGAGAAGCAAGCGGTCATTCTCATCGACGAAATCAGTTCGAGTTCTGACAACGACCTTCGATTTTGGGATAGGGTGTCGATTTCTGAGGCGTCGTTGACGAGAAGTTTTATCGAGGCGGGTATTCCGGTGGTTGGACGCGATACGATTCGTTATGCCATCTCCGAGGAAATGGTGATGAGCGCCATGAAAGGGAATGTCTCCGCTGCGGTGAGTATCGGGTTGAAAGCAGGAGCGGATATCGTTATCGTGGGGAATGCTACCTTGGCCTTGGTAGGTGATCAAGAGGTTCAGGGAGCCCAGTCGGTCCGGGCGGCGATTAGTGTCAAAACGGTTTCCTCGCATCGCTCGATGCTCGTTGCGGCGAAAAGCGACTTTGCTACAGTTTCCGGTAGCGGGATCCTGACCGGAGAAGTGGAAGCTTTTCGCCGGGCTGGTGGAAAATTGACAGAATTTCTCATTCCTACCATCCAGCGGCATTGGGAATCTGGTCCCGAAAAAAAGGAACCGCAACCGGTTCCAGCCCAGAGGGCGGATTCACTGCCGCTGCCTCTAGGCGATCTTTGATTTATGGAGCAGAATAAAAATACTCAAACTGTTTTTCTAGTCGCGATGGCTTTCCTGTTGGCGATGGTGTTTCTTTATTTTTCTCGCCGCGT
This sequence comes from uncultured Nitrospinaceae bacterium, assembly GCA_964631515.1. GTDB lineage: Bacteria > Nitrospinota > Nitrospinia > Nitrospinales > VA-1 > CAJWLY01. The sequence goes on along the minus strand of CAZVZT010000197.1, from coordinate 881 downwards.
GCTCACCCCGTTTTTCATCGCTTTTGCACTGGCTTATCTGCTGGACCCTGTTACTGACCGGATGGAATCCTGGAAAATGTCCCGCACATTGGCGGTTGTGGTTTTGATGGCCGGATTCTTCCTGCTTTGCCTCGGGGCCGGGCTCCTCCTCTTTCCGATGCTCAAATTGCAGGCGGAACATCTGGCGGCCAACCTGCCCGGTTACCTTGCCGTGATTCAGACATGGTTTGAGCCCTTGCTGGAAATGACTGGGGGGATAGAGCAGGGGAAAGTCCAGGACATCCTCAATAAAGAGTTCATGAAGGCTGGTGAACTTCCGCTCAAGGCGGTCACGTCGATTACCTCGTTTTTATGGGAATCCGCCTCCGGCCTGTTCAACGTCATCCTGCTTCTTGCCAACCTCATCATCATTCCAGTGGCGATGTTTTATCTACTTCGAGATTACGATGCGATCAATGAAAAAATTTTCAACCTCATTCCGCCACGTCATCGCGATCAAACACTGAGACTGGTAAAGGAAATGGATGGGGTATTGGCTGGTTTCGTGAGGGGCCAGTTGATGGTGGGACTCATCATGGCGGGACTGTACTGCATAGGATTGTTTGCTTGCGGCACTCCCCTGAGCTTGTTCATCGGTTTGGTAGCAGGACTGGCCTGTCTGGTTCCTTACTTGGGTCTAGTTCTCGGGTTTCTTCCGGCGGCGGTGCTAACCTTTCTGCAGGCGCAGGATTGGATGCTGGTCCTGGGAGTGGCGGGAGTATTTGCGGTGGTACAGATTTTAGAGGGCATGGTCATTACCCCCCGCATCGTCGGGGAAAAAATTGGACTCCATCCGGTCGCCATCATGCTGGCAGTACTGCTGGGAGCCGAGTTTTTTGGAC
>CAZVZT010000196.1:0-2665 GCA_964631515.1 uncultured Nitrospinaceae bacterium | reverse complement strand
GCGGTGCCCACCTCCACGCCGTTTTGCGGTTAACCGGCCCCTATTGTTACGCCCACCCGCACGCGCCATGGACTCAAGAAGGCTCTTCTCCGGAGTGGATTTAGTAATCTCTTCGAATCCGGAAATAGTACGAAACCGAACTCCGGCGGATCGGGGGTTCATTTTTCTAACAGCCATTCAGATCAAGCCCCTTCAAATAAATCGATTTTATCGCCTTCCTTGAGGCGCAACATTGCTTTTTTCCAAGGCTTCGTCTGACCCACATTTTTGCCAAACCGCCGACTCTTGCCCGACACAACCATCGTGTTTACCTGCAGCACGGTCACGTTAAAAATTTTCTCCACCGCCTGTTTAACCTGAATCTTATTGGCGCTTGAATCCACCCGAAAACAAACCCAGTTTCCATCGGCAAGCAATTGCGTACTCTTCTCGGTAACCAAGGGTTTCTTTAGAATTTGAAAATGATCACTCATCAGCCTAGCCGCTCCTCAAGTCTTTTGAACGTCTCTGGCGTACACACAATTTTTTCGTAGAGCAGAAGATCTAACACGTTCAACCCCTCCACGGGAAGCACGTTGGCGTCGGGAAGGTTGCGTACGGCCAGTTCAAGGTTCGCATTCCTTGCAGCGACCAAAAAAAGTGTCCGTTCGGAAAGCTCTAGGGATTTGAGTAATTGAACTGCTTCCTTCGTCTTCGGGTTTTCCAACTCAAGTTTATCGACGACCGCGATGTTATTTCCCTGCAACCGCTGGGTGAGCACTGACTTAAGAGCCTGTTTCTTGGCTTTTTTGTTCATCTTGAAACCGTAATCCCTAGGAGTTGGCCCGAAAATGGTGAGCCCACCGCGCCAAACAGCAGACCGCACTTCCCCCGCGCGGGCTCTTCCGGTTCCCTTTTGCCTCCAAGGCTTTTTTCCACTGCCGCTAAGTTGACTGTAGTTAGATTTTGTACACGCAGTACCACGGCGTCGAGTGGCTTGCTGCAGAACCGCGTACTGCTTTACGAGATGTTTTTTGATTTTGACGTCAAAAATACTCGCCACGGCCTCGACAACCCCGACTTTCTTCTTCTTAATGTCCAATACATCCAGTTGCGGCATATTTTTTTCGTCCAACCTTCCTACGACTTAATAACTCTGACAATACCACCCGCGGCCCCAGGAACAGCGCCCTTAATGAGCAATACATTATTTTCCACATCGACGCGTACGACTTTGAGGTTCTTAGTAAAAACCCTTTTAGAGCCCATGTGCCCAGGCATTTTTTTACCCTTAAACACGCGGCCAGGCCAAGTGTGCTGACCGATCGAGCCCCCACCACGATAAATTTCGTGATGGCCGTGAGATGCAGGCGCACCGCCCATCCCCCACCGCTTCATAACTCCAGCGAAGCCTTTCCCCTTGGAGGTTCCCACCACATTCACATGATCCCCCTCGCTGAACACATCCACTTTAATGGGCTTTCCAAGCTCCTCATCTGTGACTTCCTGGTCACGAAACTCGGTAAGTATTCTCGCCGGATCGATTTTAACCTTGTTATAAAATCCCTGCTCGGGCTTGTTCGTGTGTTTGCTTTTCCGAGCACCGTAGGCAACGAGAACCGCATCGTATCCGTCCCCCTCCTGAGTTCGTTTAAGCACCGGGACGCACTTCTCAACCTGTATCACAGTCACAGGAATGCAGTTCCCTTCCTTGGAGAAGACCTGCGTCATACCCATTTTTTTACCAATTAAAGCGTTCATCGTTTCACTGTCGTTTCGCTTCTAAAAAACTAAAGTTTGATCTCGATATCCACACCACCGGAAAGATCCAGCTTCATCAGCGCATCCACCGTTTGTGCTGTCGGTTCGAGAATTTCTAAAATCCGCTTGTGAGTTCGAATTTCAAACTGTTCGCGGGATTTTTTATCCACATGCGGAGACCGGAGCACGGTCCACCGATTACGAGCCGTCGGCAGAGGAATGGGACCCACCACTTTGGCACCTGTACGCTTGGTGGTCTCCACAATTTCACCGACCGACCGGTCAAGCAACTTGTGGTCGTAAGCCTTGAGCTTAATCTTGATTTTCTGATGCTCAACCATTATTCAGTGATCTCGCTTACTACGCCCGCGCCAACGGTGCGGCCGCCTTCGCGAATGGCGAACCGAAGTTCCTTGGCCATCGCTACGGGAGTGATCAATTCAATATCCATGGTCACATTGTCACCAGGCATAACCATCTCAATCCCCGAAGGCAAAGTGCAAACTCCCGTCACATCCGTAGTCCGAAAATAGAATTGCGGGCGATACCCATTAAAGAACGGCGTATGACGTCCGCCCTCGTCTTTACTCAGAACATATACCTCTGCCTTGAACTTGGTGTGGGGGGTGATACTTTTGGGTTTGGCCAGAACCTGACCGCGCTCAATATCCTCGCGCTTGGTACCACGCAAGAGGAGCCCCACATTGTCACCCGCCTGCCCATCGTCAAGCAGTTTGCGGAACATTTCAACACCGGTTACGGTTGTCTTTTCGGTGGGACGAAACCCAACGATCTCAACCTCTTCGCCTACCTTGATGACACCCGTTTCAATACGGCCTGTCGCTACGGTACCGCGCCCAGAAATCGAGAAAATATCTTCGATCGGCATCAGGAAATCCTTATCAACAGGACGCTCGGGAACGGG
>CAZVZT010000195.1:0-2667 GCA_964631515.1 uncultured Nitrospinaceae bacterium | reverse complement strand
GCTCAGCTTCTCGCTGATCGCAACACCCGCCGTGGCGGGAGCAGGCACAACAAGCATCCACCCCAAAACAACGAAGAGGAAGGAAACCATAGTTGCCACTGCTACGCCGCGTGAAGTTGTACCCTTTGTCCTACCAGATTGTCTCTCTCTCATAAGTTCCTCCTCCTGAATGTTCTTGATCGTGAAATTTGTACACCCCATCAAAAAATACCCTCAATTCCGTTTCTTATTTAACAGGAAACCCTATTATATTCAATCAGTAATTTTAATTTTTATGTTGTCCATGTAGTCCATTCCGTCACAATCCGTCTTACAAAAAAGCTTCAAGGACTTTTCTCCAAACTCGCCTGCGATCCAGGAGAGGGAGGATTCCTTATTCATCGCGGTGATTGTGTCAAACTTTTTTACAATGGCTTTCTTCTTGTCCACAGGACTGCCGTCCTCCTTGCTCAGTAATTTCATATTGATCCAGTGCTCTTCCTCCACTTCGGGGTCCATCTCACCGGCAAACACAAGTGTAACCTCTATCGGTGTGCCCTTGGAAACCTCGTAAACCTTCCCGTTGAGCTGGTTGCCTTCTTCGTCAAAAAACCCGTCTTCATCGTCGTTGTAAATAACCAGTTTGAAAGGATCCTGTGCCGCAACCGTATCTCCGATCGGCATGAGAGCAAAGGACAAGACACAGCATGAAAGAAAAATGAATTTTAACGTTTTCATAATTTTCACTCCCCGAAAGGGTTCCAATGATAGAAATTGGCCCATCCTGGCCTCTCTAAAACTTGGGGATTCGGCCCCCCCATAGGAGACCCAATACCGCGCCCATTTATTCCAGAGAAATAGGATAAACCTTAAACTTTAGCGGGGCTTAGAGAATCCCCCTCTAGCCTCGAGAATCGTATCACTTTGCTCCCCTCGAGAGCATCCGCACAAATCTGAAATTCTAATAGGATAAATCCGATTCGAAAAACCAGAGAACCTGGTTCAAATGAAGGCAAAAAGCAATGCAGGCAAAGGCTTCCACGGCCTACAACGACCGCGAGGCCCCGCTCTGGCGGAAGGTGGACGAGCAAGCAAATGCAACCCACAAAGCGGAGCGTCTCCGTCGGCTAAGCACTGAGTACCGTCCTACTCCCTGGCCCCGTGCCTCACAAGCAATTCAGCTACAATTCGGTGCCCCTTAATTATTGCAACTTTCAACGGAGTCTTTCCCCGTTTTGTCCGTGAGTTTACATTCGCACCCTTGGAAATCAGCAGTTCAACAATGGCCAGGTGTCCTCCCTTGGCTGCCCAGTACAATGGGGTGAGATGGTTTTTTGTTGACTGCGCGTCCACGTCGCTCCCCCCGGCCACGAGCAGTTCAGCGATCACCTGGTTTCCTTCAAGGGCAGTAAGGTGCAACGCGGAAATCCCATCGTCGTTTCTTTCATCAACCCGTACCCCCTTATCGAGAAGAAGTCCTACAATTTTTTCTCCTCCGAAAACGGCCATATGCAGCAGGGTGCTCCCAAAATTGTCTTTTACATTGATGTTGGCTCCGTTATCAATGAGAAATTCCACAACGTTGTATTTCCCCTTGACGACCGCCCAGTGCAGCGCCGTCAACCCCTCTTCGTCCCGGTAGTTGATATATTCTCCCCCGGCAAGGTGATTCCTGACCGCATCAACATCACCCTTTGCGGCGGCATCGTGGAGCGGGGCTGCCATCGCCGAGGCCAGAACGGGGGCCGTCGCCAGGATCCATATCCCAAAGAAGCGGGCAAGCCGGGAACGGATCATTTGTTTTGGGGGGCGTGAGCGTTAACCATTCAATTGTCTAAGGTCAACTGTTCGAAAACCCTTACTAATTCCTCGGTATCCCAGTCCCGCGCGCCGAGGGCCTTGTGCAGAATAATGCCATCCTTACCCACGATAAAGGTGTTCGGTAACCCGGCGGTTTTGTACTTTTTCCTGGCTACCTTGCTTCCCGGATCCAGCAGCACGGGGAATGTCAGGTTATATTCCTTCAGGTAGGGTTTAATCAGCGAAGTGTCCTGATCCACGCTTATGGCAAGCATTTCAAAATCCAAACCCTTGAACTGCCGGTACAGTTTCTCCATGGAAGCCATTTCCGTTTTGCAGGGAACACACCAAGTGGCCCAGAAATTGATGAACACCACCTTCCCACGGTAATCGAACAGTTGAATTTTTTCGCCCCCGAGAGACCATAAGTCAAACGCCGGAGCAAAAAAATTTTTTTCGGGATATTCCATTCCTGACGATGGGCCCAGTGGCCCATCAAGAGCGCACCGAAAACCCCGGCGGCTGACCCGGGTGTTATGCGCCCAACTTCGGCCCGCGATACGCATACCGCTCGCATTATTGCCAAAAGACCCGCCGCGGATAGCTCTTCGATGCCCCTTGACCGGACCTTTCGGGTTCCGGCGCGGAACGTTCTGATAATAATTCTTGTTATACCAGTCTGAAACCCACTCCCACACATTCCCCGCCATGTCGTACAGCCCGTATCCGTTGGGAGGATAACTTCCCACCGGGGCAGTGGCCTTGTAGCCATCATCAAACTGGTGAGCCTTCGCGTAGTTTTTGCAATTGACATCGCAAAAGTTGGCCTTGTGGGATTCCACTTCATTGCCCCAGGGGTAAATGGTATCCACCTTTCCCCTAGCCGCT
>CAZVZT010000194.1:0-2681 GCA_964631515.1 uncultured Nitrospinaceae bacterium | reverse complement strand
CCGTCGGCGGAAAACATCGCCCGGTGGTTGTTCAAAGAACTGTCTGGGCAGGTGAATGGTGACAATGCTTGTGTGAAGAGGGTGGAGATTAAAGAGTTTGACGACTGCGGTGCCGCGTATTTTGAGTAGGATAAATTTTACTTGATTCCTTCGATTCGACCGTCCTTCACCCGGATGTTTTCAGCCTGGGGGATCTTTGGTAGGCCGGGCATGCGCAGGATGTCGCCGGTGATAGGGATAAGGAATCCAGCTCCTGCGGCGATCAGGATTTCACGTACGGTCACGCTAAAATTTTCGGGTCGGCCCACGACCTTGGGATCGTCAGTGAGTGAAGCCGGTGTTTTGGCGATGCATACTGGCAGCTTGTCGTAATTAAGCTTTTTGATCGAAGCGAGGTCGCGCTCGGCTTTTTTTGCATAGTGGATTTTCTGTGCCCCGTACATGCCGTTCGCCACTTTCCATATTTTTGATTTCACATCTTCATTCCAGTTGTACAGGGATTTATAAGGATTCGATACTTTTTCCGCATGCTGGATGAGGGTGTGTGCGAGTTCGATTCCACCTGTCCCTCCTTCTTCAAAAACGTTACTTACCGCAAAGGGAACCTGAAGTTTTGAGGCACAATGTTTTCGCACAAGATCGATTTCCTCGTCGTGGTCACCAGCAAACCGGTTGAGGCAAACGATCGGTTTCTCTCCGAATTGCATGATGTTCTCCACATGCTTATCGAGGTTACCTAGCCCGTTTTGCAGGGCTTCCAGATTGGGAGTGGCCAGGTCACCGAGTTTGACTCCCCCATGCGTTTTCAAAGCGCGGCAGGTGGCTACGAGGATCACAGCGGCAGTGTCGAGTCCGGCACTTTTGCATTTGATGTCGAAAAATTTTTCTGCGCCAAGATCGAATCCGAAGCCGGCTTCAGTGACGACCCAGTCGGCTAAGCCCAGTGCCATTTTAGTTGCGACGACGGAGTTACATCCGTGCGCGATATTTGCAAAAGGTCCGCCGTGAACGAACGCGGGGGTGCCCTCGAGGGTTTGAACCAGGTTAGGTTGCATGGCCTCCTTGAGGAGTGCAGTGAGCGCCCCAGTGGCGTTGAGGATTTTTGCAGTGACGGGTTCTCCATCGTGGGTGAAAGCGACCAGGATACGGTCCAAGCGAGCCTGGAGGTCTTCGTAATCTTCCGCCAGACAGAGGATAGCCATGATCTCGGATGCGGCGGTAATATCAAATCCACTCTCACGCGGGACTCCCTGAAGCACCCCGCCAAGACCGATGATGATGCTGCGTAGTGCCCGGTCGTTCATATCAAGGACCCGCTTCCAGGTGATGCGTCGTGGGTCGATGTCGATTCCCTGGCCCCGATAGATGTGATTGTCCAGAAGCGCTGCAAGGAGATTGTTCGCTGACGTGACGGCATGGAAATCTCCCGTGAAGTGCAGGTTGATTTCTTCTGCGGGAACAACCTGGCTTCTTCCACCGCCGGTGGCTCCTCCCTTCATGCCCAAGCACGGACCCAATGACGGTTCGCGCAGGGCCAGGCACACGGACTGTTTCAACTGTGAAAGCGCCTGCCCCAGTCCGATCGTGGTGGTCGTCTTGCCTTCACCGGCGGGTGTGGGGGTGATGGCGGAAACTAGAACTAGTTTTCCCCGAGGGGGATACTTCTTAAGTACATCCAACTTTACTTTGGCTTTGGTGTGACCGTAGGAAATAAGATCAGCAGCACCCAGCCCCAGGTGAGAAGCGATCTCTAAGATGGGTTTTTCAGGGTTTGCGTCTGCCACGGTTCTCCTTGAACAAAATTCGGCGGTTTTATTCGTGGGGCGTATGGAGTTCTGTATTTGAATCTGCTCCCGATGGCGAGAATTGTCAATAGTGCAGGCAAGATTCCGTTTATAGATTAAATGACCCTCCAGTGTTTCTTGTTTCTACTAAAAGGAGTCCTTATAATGACAATCAGAATATTTTGATTGTAAAGGTTAACACTCACCCTCACTACCGAAGGCGTAGATGATTGAGCATCTGATCAAGGACCTCACCCTCCTGCTACTGGTTTCCCTCCCAATTAGTATTATTTTTCACCGAATTAAGCTTCCTTCGATCGTGGGATTTATTATCGCTGGAATTATTATCGGACCACACGGCCTACTTTTGATTGACGACCTGGAATCGGTCAAGCATTTGGCAGAGATTGGTGTGATCCTGCTCCTGTTTGTGATCGGACTTGAGTTTTCGCTGGGCCGTGTTTTGAAGAACCTCCTTCGGATTATGGGGGCAGGTGGACTCCAGGTCGGGTTGACAGGTCTTGCGGTTTATTTCATCGGATCGGGTTTTGGGTTGCCGCAAAATGAATCGATTGTGCTGGGATTGCTAGTCGCCTTGAGTAGTACGGCGGTAGTTTTGAAGATGATCACGGATCGAGCGGAAATCGATACGCCTCACGGGCAGACTTGTATTGGTATCCTGCTCTTTCAGGATGTGTGCGTTGTTCCTGTGATGCTCATTATTCCCCTGCTGTCAGGTGCGACGCAACATTCGGCAGTTTATTTTGCAGGAACCCTGTTCAAATCGGTTGCAGCGGTGGTAATAATTTTCTTGTTATCGCGCATGCTGGTTCCCCGCTTGTTGGAAGCCATTGCTCGGCTCGGGAGTAGGGAACACCTGACCTTGCTAGTCATTCT
>CAZVZT010000193.1:0-2713 GCA_964631515.1 uncultured Nitrospinaceae bacterium | reverse complement strand
CTTTGGACGATTCAATACTACTGCGTTTATCCTTCTTAGCCGTTTTTCTTGTTTTTTCGGCCTTTTTTTCCGCCTGCGAAGCCGCATTCTTCTCCCTCACCTCACTCCAATTAAACGATTTGAAGGAACAACGGGGCCGCGCCGGTCAGGTGGTGAACTCTCTTTTAGAGAATCCAAGAGGTTTGCTGATTACCATATACATCGGCAACGAACTCATCAATATTGCCGTATCTGTCATCACCACCTCCATTGCCATCACCCTGTTCGGCAGTTATGGGGTGGGTATCGCCGTCGGAGTGGGAACCTTTCTTCTTCTGGTGTTTGGTGAGATTATCCCTAAAAGCATGTCACTCAAGTTTGCGCAAACCTACGCCGTGGCAGCGGCTTATCCCCTCAAACTTTTTGCCAACATCGTGCAACCCATCCAGAAATTCTTGACGCGGGTCGCGGAAAACTTCGTCTCGATGCTGGGCTTTTCATTCCGCAGGGACCAGAAAACAACCATCACCGACGATGAGTTTCGAACGATGGTGCAAATGAGCGAGGGAGAAGGCGCCATCGACTCGGAAGAAAGCGAGCTGATCCACAATGTAATAGAATTCGGCGAAACGACAGCGGGCGAGATCATGACCCCCAAGATCGATATGTTTACCTTGATGGTCGACGACAAGCTCGATGATATCCTTCCCCGTATCGTGGAAAACTTTTATGCTCGCGTACCAGTTTACAACAAGGATGATGAAAGCATCGCGGGGATTCTATTCACCAAGGATTTGAACCGCCTCAAGCACCTGCCTCCGGAAAAGTTCAGCCTCAAAAGCGTTTTGCGCCCTGCCCTGTCAGTCCCACAGTCTAAAAAGATCAAGGAACTGCTCCAGGAATTCAAAAAAGAGAAACGTCACATGGCGATCGTCCTTGACGAGTACGGAAGCCTTTGCGGGCTGGTCACGCTGGAAGACATCCTGGAAGAACTGGTAGGCGAAATTGACAGCGAAATGCGGTTCGAAGAAAAACCACTAATCCAAATCAACGACACCAACTTCCGACTGTTGGCAACCTACCCAATTTCAGAATTCAACGAACATTTTCATGCTCAGCTTCCTGAAGAGGATTACGAAACCCTTGGAGGGTTTGTATTCGGACTATTCGGCCGGGTTCCCCGGTCAGGAGAGGCAATCACTCATGACCGATTCAAGTTCCTAGTTGAAAAAAAGAAAGGGGCAAGAATTTTAAACCTGCACCTCACTGTAATGAGCTCAACCGCGCCCGCCCCAAACGGCGAGCCCCAGGAAGAATCGACGACAACCTGATGGAACTGACTACGACATTAACTTTAATCGCCCTCCTCATTTTGGTAGAGGCATTCTTTTCCGGCTCGGAAATCGGCATGATTTCCATCAACCGAATTAAAATGAAGCAGCGAGCTGATGAAGGAAGCTCATCTGCAGCCATCGTTCTTAGGCTACTGGATTCACCGGAAAAACTGTTTGCGACCACATCGCTTGGGACCAATTTAGCCGTGGTCTCCAGTACCGCCCTATTCACGGGTTACATGGTCATGCACATGGGAAGACAGGGAGAGTTCTGGGCCATGGTGCTCATCTCACCTGTCATCCTGTTCGCCGGCGAAATTGTTCCCAAGGTGATCTTTCAAAACCGTGCCGATTCAATCATGCCGTTCCTTATCCGACCGCTCAACCTGAGCCTTTCCCTTCTTTTTCCGCTGATCACATTCTTTACCCGAATATCAAACTTCTTCACTCAACGGTTGATGAACCAGCCACAGGAAAATGGAAAATCTTTCAGCCGTGACCAGATCAGACAAATCCTTAGCTTGGACTCCCAAACCATTGAATTGGATGCCACCGAGCGAACAATGATCCACAAGATTTTTAATTTTGGAGAGATCAGCGTCGAACAGTGCATGGTTCCTCTCGTGCAAATCACAGCCATCCAAGACGATGCCACCCTGGAAGAGGCTCATCAGCTTGCGGTGGATACCGGGTTTTCCCGGCTTCCTGTCTTCCATGAGAGGATGCACAACATTATCGGCGTTCTCAATACATTCGACCTACTGAGCCAACCCGCCGATCCCGCCCCGATCTCGGATTTGGTTCGCCCAGTTCACTACGTTCCACCGAAGAAGAAAGTGGACGACCTCCTCAAGGAGCTTCAGCAAAGGGGACTGCACATGGCGATCGTGGTCGATGAATATGGGGGATGCACCGGACTCACCACCGTCGAGGATTTACTGGAAGAAATCGTCGGAGAAATCGAGGACGAGTACGATAAACCGGAAAAACAGTTTGAGACTTACGCTGAAGGGGGTTACCTGATCGATGCGCAGATGGAGATCGACGCCATCAACGAGACATTAAAACTCCAACTGCCAACGGGAGATTATGAAACACTGGCCGGGTTGGTTCTGGATCGGCTGGCAACAATCCCGCAGCCCGGCGAGCAGGTGGTGGTAGATAATGTACGGTTGACCGTAAAAGAAACAAGTCGACGACAGATTCAATCGGTCATCGCTATGGAAATTCCCCCGAAGTCCACCTCCGAAGACCCAACCGATTTAGAAAAAAACCCAGAACCTACCTAACCGTCACATCTGAACATTCTACGAAGACTACCTTTAAAGCTCCCGTATCTTCCCCAGTTCCTGATAGGCCTCCATGATTTCCAAAAACCTAAGGTGGGCTTCCTGTGCGTG
>CAZVZT010000192.1:0-2714 GCA_964631515.1 uncultured Nitrospinaceae bacterium | reverse complement strand
AACCTCGATATCTTCCATTATCTGTCTAAGCATTGATTTTCCAATGAGATCAATAGAGATCGACATATAAATTGTAGTCTATCATAATACACGCTTGCAACAGGAATCCCTAGGACCATAGAACGCATTTCAGAGGAACGTAGGGCCACTCACTTTGATTCCGCAAAGAGAAATTTCACTTGAACGGCTAAGAAGGAGGTAGGTAAGGGAGCTGAGCTTTGTTTAAGCGAACTCGCGCTTCTATTGCGAAGACTTCTATTCCTCGGTTTCCTGAAAGTCTTTGAGTATCTGCTCCTGCATTTCACGGTCGACGACGCAGTATATGCGGATGGCATCGAATTGTTTCCCCTGCTGACACCGAATGAGCTGCATCCGCATAAGCTCCAGAATCGCGAGAAAAGTCACAATAATTTCCTGTTTAGTGTTGAGCTCCGTGAACAGGGAATTGAAAGCAACACTTTCGGAAGCATTCAAAATCTCCAGGATGCCACTGATTCGGTCGGAAACGGAAAGCGTTGTGATCTTGATTTCGTAATCTTTCTTGAACGACTTTTCTTTAATGACTTTCTGGAAAGCAGTGAGCAGATCGAACACGTTGGCTTCGACCAAGACTTCTTGCTCGGTATCTTCAAGCTCTAATTCGCCATTGCGGGGAAAGAGCTGTTGCTGGTCGTATTCCTTCTGCCGTAACTCAAAGGCGGCTTCCTTGTAACGTTTGTACTCGAGAAGGCGGCGGATGAGCTCTGCACGCGGATCCTCCCCTGCAGCGGCCAAGGCATCTTCCTCAGTTTCCGGAGCTGGGAGCAGTGTTTTCGATTTTATTCTGGCCAGCTCTGCCGCCATCACCAAGTATTCGCCAACCATTTCCAAGTTGAGTTCGCTGAGCAGGTCGAGATACTCGAGGTACTGCTTAGTGATATCGGCAACGGGGATATCGTAGATATCCATCTTCTGCTCCTTGATCAGGTGGAGCAGGAGATCCAGCGGCCCCTCAAAAATATCCAGATTGCATTGGTAGTTCATATTGACCGTCCGTTTGCAAATATCAGCGGAAACCTAGCATCAATGGTGAGAAGAGAAAACCTAAAAAGTACCTCATCCGTATTCCCATGATGCGGTCTTGCCAGATCTTCAAGCAGATTGCGCCTTCCAATCCTGCTAAAGATCTCCCCAGCGGTACTGAAGGATGGAAAGAGCAACGAGTGGTGCGGTATCGGTCCGTAGCAGACGCGGACCGAGGCTTACGGGCTGAAACCCGTGCTTCTCCGCACTTTCGATTTCGCCTGCAGCAAACCCGCCCTCAGGTCCAATCAATATAGCGGCTGATCGGGGTTTTCCACCTACCGGCATATCATTGACTTGAGTAGCACGTTCCTCTTCCCAAAAAGCGAACTTGAGATCGGCGTCTTGGTTAGCGGCGCAAAAAGCTTCAACTGACATCACCGCCGGTCCCACCTCGGGAATTCGCTCCCGCCCGCACTGTTTTGACGCTTCGCGTGCAATCCGTTGCCAGCGTTCAGCTTTCCTGACCATATCGGATTTTGAGAACTTCGCTATACAACGCCTAGACTTCACAGGAACAACATGCCCCACACCCAGTTCCACGGCTCGGCGCACAATTCCATCATATCCGGTCCCCTTAACCAGAGCCTGTCCCAAACGAATAAAGAGCGGCGACTCATAACTTCTTGCGTCCTCACGCGATTCAATCCGGCCTTGGATTTTTTCGCGACCCACGCGAATAAGCGATACAACGAAACAACCACCGCGCCCGTCTAGAACCTGCACGCGATCCCCACTTTTAAGTCGGAGCACGTTTCGGATGTGTATCACATCGCTCCCGCAAAGCGTCACCACACCTTCACTGATATTTTCGGGCGAGGTAAAAAAGCGATGCATCGTTTCGTTTAAACCTTGAAAGGTGTGATCTGCAATAGGTCGGACAGACTGGTCAGTTGGTAGTCAGGATTTACGCCGTCGGTTAAAGCACTTCCGCTACGGTTAAGCCAAGCGGTGGCCATTCCCACAACCTGTGCTCCGGCAATGTCCATTTCTAAGTGATCGCCGACAAAAAGAATGTCCCTAACATCTAGCTCCAACCGTTCCACAGCTGCACGGAATATACTGGGATGTGGTTTGCGGTAAGGCATATCGGAGGAATACAGGGCAAACTCAAAAAAGCGATCCAGTCGGGTGCGGTGGCGTTCTTCATCCTTGATGAATTTCGGATTGGTCGTGTTGGAAACCACACCCATGCGAACTCCAGCCTCCTGCATCGACTCCAAGGTGCAAACCACATCAGGATAGACTGTGCGGACCCTGTGAATGACTTCATAGTAGGCCACTAGGGTTTCCTCCCATGAAGCACGGCCTTCTAGCTTGATACCGTAGTAAAAAAAAAGATAATTCAATACCGTTTCAAAACAAGCTTCCCGGTGCGTTCGGCGTGATTCATCAATCAATCCGTAAAACAAGCCCTGATAGGTCGCGAACAAGGTTTCAAAGTCGGGCAGATCTACTCCCCTACCGTGCAGAAAATCTGCCAAACGAACGAACGCAGCGCGGTCGTCTTCATCGACCAGGTCCACCAGCGTGTAAGCCCAGTCAAACAATACCGCCTTAAAAGGAAAGCTCATAGGAGATAGGATATCAGAATCAAAATGACGTACTAAAATTTAAGACGAGGTTTTCCACTGTGGCCCAGGAACGGTTTT
>CAZVZT010000191.1:1547-2716 GCA_964631515.1 uncultured Nitrospinaceae bacterium | reverse complement strand
AGAGACAAATGCCCCGACGGTACACTCGCCACCTAGCCCTTAAAATTTAGGGGGACCTCTATATAGAAAAAAGTTTTTTTTCTGGTCTTCATTCTGAGGAGCCCTTCGATGCAAAGTAGGCACCTTTGGTTTCGTGCAGTAACGGCCTTAGCGATGAAGAACCTCTCCAAATTCACCAAGAATTTAGATTCTCCATCGGTACTCAAAATGACACTCGACCAGGGCGTGCGTTGGAAAGAACGTGAATTCTTCGAGGTTTTCTCAAAGATTGGAGAACAAAGATCAACGTTTGGAGAACTGGAAACGCTTACGAGCCCCGGGTCTGCCGTATTTTTTACGTTCGACGACTCGTGCATCACGTGTGAGTAAACCAGCTCGTTTGAGGGCTGTCCGGTGACCGGGGTCAGCTTCAAGGAGAGCGCGGGCGACACCTAGCCGAAGAGCTCCAGCTTGTCCCGCAAGTCCACCGCCGGAAACGCTGGCGGAGATATCGAAAGATTCTGTGGTATTGGTAACGCCGAGAGGTTGCTTGATGTCCATTACCAAGGAGTCGCGCATGAAATATTGTTTAACCTCTTTGGAGTTTACGGTCAAGCTACCGGCTCCGGGTGTGATCCATACCTTAGCGATGGATTCTTTGCGCTTCCCTGTGGCGTAAAATTTTTCTCCGTCGTTTGCCATGAAATGATTCCTATCGTTATGTTTTAGTTTTTTCGGTTATTTATGAAAACGTTTTATTTTCTATTCTATTATGACGAGAGGATTTCCGGTTTTTGTCCTGAGTGAGGATGTGTGTCGTCGTCATAAACCCGGAAATTGCCGACCAACGCGCGACCCAATCGGTTTTTTGGCAACATGCCCTGAATTGCTTTCTTCAGTAGATTGGACGGTTTTTTCTCACGAATTTCCCGGGCCGTGGCTGATTTGATGCCACCTGGGAATCCGGTGTGGCGGTAATAAATTTTTTGGTCCCACTTGGCGCCGGTCAGTTTGACTTTGGCGGCATTGATGATGATCACATTGTCGCCGCAGTCGACGTGCGGGGTGTACGTGGGTTTTGTTTTTCCACGGATAATGGCCGCGGCCTTCGTTGCGATCCGGCCCAGAACCTGATCGGCGGCGTCAATGACCACCCATTTTTTCTCCACAGTTTCCTTGTTCGCTGAAAA
>CAZVZT010000191.1:0-1447 GCA_964631515.1 uncultured Nitrospinaceae bacterium | reverse complement strand
GAGATGGTTAAGGCGCGCGAAGCGATTTTCGCCAACGGAGGGATCAAGAAGACCCGCGTATTCACCAAGATTTTTCTCGCCATGTTCGGACAGATCCCTTGGGAGGTCTGCCCGGCGGTGCCCGTGGAGATCGTCCTGTTTGCCAACTGGTTTCCGGTCAACATTTATGAAATGTCCAGCTGGTCGCGGGGTACGGTGGTTCCCCTGTCGGTGGTTCTTGCCCACCGCCCGGTGCATCATCCGCCCGAAGGCCGCGACGTGAAGGAACTGTTTACTGAAAGCGAATGCAACCTGGGTTTCGAGCCCGATGGATCGATCCTCAGTTCGTGGAGGAATTTCTTCATATATTTCGATCGGTTCATCAAGTTCATCGGCAAATCGCCATGGAAACCGTTTCGCAGGATGGCGCTCAAGAAAGCCGTCCGCTGGGTAATCGATCATCAGGAAGCCCAGGGTGATTTTGCAGGAATTCAACCGGCGATGCTCAACTCCATGCTCGCTTATCATTATGAGGGGGTTCCTAAGGACGATCCCAAATGGGTCAAGGGAGGGGAGGCCATAGAACGGTTCCTTATAAGCAAGGGAGACTACACCCTCATGCAAGCCTGTGTTTCTCCATTGTGGGATACAGCCATTGCTGCCAACGCATTACTCGATTCAGGATTACCATCGGATCACCCGGCGTTGGTAAAGGCCGGCGAGTGGATACTGAGTAAGCAGGTGGTTAAAAAGGGAGACTGGATAGTTAAGAACCCACACACTGAGCCTGGCGGTTGGGCGTTCGAGTTTTACAATGAGCTGTATCCGGACTGCGATGATACCGCCGAGATACTCATCTTCCTCGACCGGGTGAATCTGCCAGACTACCATCGGAAGCTTAAGGATTCGGAGCGCGCGCTGTCGTGGTTGCTCAGCATGCAGAGCAAGGCTGGAGGATGGGGGGCGTTTGATATTGACAACGATCAGGACCTGCTCAACCAAGTGCCCTTCGCCGATCATGGGGCTATGCTTGATCCGCCGACAGCAGATGTGAGCGGTCGCGTGCTGTGGATGCTCGGCAGGCTCGGATTTAATCGGGACCATAAGCAAGTGCGGCAGGTGATCGATTTTATCAAAAGCAAGCAGGAAGTGAACGGATCGTGGTGGGGGCGTTGGGGGGTGAACTATATCTATGGAACCTGGCTCGCGCTTTTTGGGCTCCGCTCTATCGGCGAGGACATGAGCCAGCCGTTTATCCACCGTGCGGTGAGTTGGTACGAGGAGAAGCAAAACGAAGACGGCGGTTGGGGCGAAACCTGCGGGAGCTATACCGATCCGTTGCAGGCGGGAAAAGGAAAGAGCACCGTATCACAAACGGCTTGGGCTGTTATGGGAATGCTCGCGGCGGGCGAAGTGGAGAATCCGGCAGTGAAACGCGGGATCGAGTTCTTACTGAACCGGCAGGAGA
>CAZVZT010000190.1:0-2718 GCA_964631515.1 uncultured Nitrospinaceae bacterium | reverse complement strand
ATTTCTGCTAACCTTTCTGAATCAACCAACCCTGACCCACCTTTCCGGGTGGCCTCTGATAAATATACATCACATGAGCAAGCGCAGGTCGACTCGAAAAATACGTATTGGTTGCCTACAGATCGGTGGTGATGCTCCAGTAGCAGTTCAGAGCATGGCCGCAACCCAAACCCAGAACCTGGAGGCCACCGCTCGGCAGATTGAGATTTTGCAACAGGCTGGAGCCGATGTCATCCGCATTGCCGTGGACAGCGACGCGGACGTGGAAGCTCTGAAAACCCTGCGGAAACAGTTTCCTGACCCCGTTCTCTCTGTCGACCTTCAGGAGAATTACAAGCTGGCCCCCAAAGTGGCCCCACTAGTCGATAAAATCCGGTACAACCCGGGACACCTTTTTCACTTGGAAAAAGATAAACCGATCCGGGAAAAAGTTGGGTTCATCATCGACGCAGCGCGAACTCATGGCTGCGCCATCCGCATCGGCGTGAACTGTGGTTCGGTCGACCCTGACTACAAGAAAAAATATAAGGACAACCCCATCGAAGGAATGGTCCGATGCGCGGTCGATCACTGTCAGATACTCGATGAGTTGAAGTTTGAGGATTACTGCGTATCACTCAAAGATTCCGATTCTGGAAAAGTGATCGAAGCCAACCGGCGATTTAGCAGCGAGCGTCCGGACGTTCCTTTGCACCTGGGTGTGACGGAGGCGGGCCTGCCTCCGGATGGCATTATCAAGACCCGGATTGCTTTCGAGCAGCTCATTTCGTCCGGGATCGGTGATACGATCCGCGTGTCCCTAACTTTGCCCAACGAGGATAAGGGACAGGAAATCGTTGTCGGACGTGAAATTCTCAAGGATATAGAGGAGGGGCGGTTCCGATCGGTCCCCGAAAACTTTTTGGATGGACTCAACATCATTGCCTGCCCGAGCTGCTCTCGGGTCGAGAATGATAAATTCGTTGAACTGGCACAGGAAGTCCGTACAATGGCCCGATACGCCGAGAAACGCAAAATTACCATTGCGGTTATGGGGTGCCGTGTTAACGGGCCTGGAGAAACTGACGATGCGGATCTCGGGCTCTGGTGTGGTCCTTCCAGGGTCAACCTGAAAAAGGGGACGGAGACGCTGGGATCCTTTGCTTATGAGGAAATTCTGGGTCGGTTGAAAAAGGAACTCGATCTGATCATTGTCGAGCAGGAGAAAAAAATCAATCAAGCTACAGTGAAGTCATAAACGTATAAAGGATATTTGCATGGATTTAGTTGTTGAAGAACTTGACCAGTTGAAACGCAAGCTGGAAATCACTATCCCCGAAGAAGTTGTCACTCAACGGATCAATAGTGCCTATAGTGAATTGAATCAGCAGATGCGCATGCCTGGATTCCGTCCAGGGAAGATCCCGCAGAATATTCTGGAAAAGCAGGTTCCGGTGCAGTCGTTCACTAACATGCTGCAGGCGCTATTACAGGAATATTATGAAAAAGCCCTGCGGGAAAGCGGGCTCTCTCCAGCCGGGTCCCCCGAGATCGACCATTCGAAACTTCAAGATGTCAAAAAGAACACCCCTTTGAAATTCTCAGTCACACTTGACGTTAAGCCAGAAATCAAGATTAAAGGATACCAGGGACTCAAACTCAAGAAGAAAGAGACGCAGGTAAGTAAAGAGGAACTGGATCGAGCGATTGAAAGTATACTGCAACAGTATGGCAGTTTCGAACATCATGAAGATGGATACGAAGCGCAAACTGGTGATTACCTAACCATCGACTTTGAAGGTCAATTTGAAGGGCAACCGTTGGAAAATGGAAACGCAACTGACTTAACGGTACGCATTGGCGAAAAGAAGATGATTAAGGGGTTTGAAGAGCAGCTGGTCGGGCACAAACTGGGTGAAGAGTTCGAGGTTAAGGCTACTCTGCCAGCTAATTGGAATAACAAACTCCGCCGGGTGAGCACCCCTCTGCCAGGACAGGAAGCTCAGGACCTGGCGACCTTTAATGTGAAGATCAAGGAGCTAAAGAAACAGGTTCTGCCAGAGTTGACCGACGCTATCGCGGAGAAGGAGGGCTTTGAGACGGTGGATCAGTTTAGCCGGAGTGTTAAAACGAAATTGCAGTCTATATATGAACAGAAGGAGGAAATACGTATCAAGGAAGAAATTTTTGATAAACTGGTCGACGAGAACCCTGTCGAAGTCCCCGAGTCGATGATCAATAACGAATTTAAGTTTATGATCGAGGGGATGAAATTTCAGATCGAGCAGTCGGGGATGAAACTGGAAGATTCCGGGTTTGATGAAGAGAAGGCAAAAAAAGAGTGGGAAGACACTGTAGAAAAAAATTGCAAGGGATATATCATTTTAGAGAGCATCGCCCAGCAAGAAAATATGCATGTGTCACAGTTGGACCTTGAGGGAGAATTTAAATCCCTCGCCGAGCAGAGCAAGCAGAAACCCGAAGACGTGAAAAATAAGATGATGGCCAATCCGCAAGTGATCAAGCATACGAGCTCGAAAATCCTTGGTAGAAAAACCATGGATTTTCTCTACGCCAACTGCGAATTCGAGTACGTAAAGGAAGCTCCCGGCGAATGAATCCAGAAGGGAAATTAAAAGGACCGTCAATGGCCTGCTATAGCGATGTGTACGAAGAAGGGCGAAGTTTTAAAAGATTTTCCGTAGGATAATTAGGTGGGTGTCGACGGCAGTTGGCTCC
>CAZVZT010000189.1:0-2730 GCA_964631515.1 uncultured Nitrospinaceae bacterium | reverse complement strand
GAACAACTTACTTTCTGGTTTGGCTCTCACTATTCTTTTATTCAGGTCTCTTCCACAATATCCTGCTTTTGGCGGTCCGAAAGAAACCTAACAGTCTAATTTACCCTCATCCCGTCTTGAGTGATTCTTCCGGATTTAAAAATTTATGGCAGTTTTCCGCCAATTTAAGGAACGCTTTCGCCGGAACTGAATCGGGGCTAGACAACACCACCGGATCTCCACTATCAGATTGAGCGGTGATTTCTCCATCAAGAGGAATTTTCCCAAGATAAGGTAGAACCAACTCCTGTGCCAGCTGTTCGCCGCCGCCTTTTTTGAACACATCGATTTCCTCGCTACAATGCGGACAGGTCAGCGTGCTCATGTTTTCGATGATCCCAACGATAGGGACATTACTGTCACGGGCAAAGGAGATCATCTTCCTTGCGTCGAGCAGGGCCAAGTCCTGGGGCGTGGTCACTACCACCGCTCCATCCACCTCACCAATAAAATCAATGATCGTGATCTGTTCGTTACCCGTACCTGGGGGCAGGTCAATGAGCAGGTAGTCCAATTCACCCCAACGGATGTTACCCAACAACTCGATGATAAAGTCATACTTGACCGCATCGCGCCAGGCAATGTGCATGTTGGGGTCTTCGATCAGAAACCCTAAAGACGCTACCTTGAGCCCATTACGGGTTTCATAAGGGTCGATTCCTTCTTCGGTAGAACGTAAGCGAACCTTATCTGCCTTCAATAGTTTCGGGACGTTGGGTCCGTGCAGATCGGCATCTGCCAGCCCCACTTTATATCCTTTTTCGGCCAAGGCGACTGCTAGGTTAGTGGTCACAGTACTTTTTCCCACACCCCCTTTGTTACTACCTACGATGAGCTTAAATTTAATTTCACTCATCCGCTTATTGACAAGCCAACGGTTATGCTCATTCTTGTCAGCTTTGCAATCGGTATCATTGTTAAATTCACACATCTCACATGTGTGAAGACGCCTACACTCTCCAGTCACTACCATCAGAACCTCCAGATTATGTAAAACTCGAAATGTAACGGGTTATGCCGCACAACGACTGGCATCTAGCGAAATTCCAGAATATCAATGGATTAGACAAAGATTATGGAACTCTGTTTTCGATGTCAAGAGAAATACCATCCATATATCTCTCGGCCACTCCCTAAACCGGGTACTAGCCATGCTCATTGGATGCTGCATCTCAAGTAATGGAAGACGGTACCACTCGCCTAGGTTTTCCACATGTCCATCCTAGGCCTAGACCGGCGGCTTTGAACCCAGTAGAAAACTGGTTGTATTTCCGCCTCTAAATTTTATAAGATTACTTATATAGTTGAAATTTAAGATCGATTTTCTAACCCGGCCGGCCCCATGTTCAAATCCATGCCACGTTTACGAGTTAAAAAATCCTTGGGTCTGGTAATGGCCCTTGCGCTAATATTCACGGTCATCGTCCAGCAGGCCCAGGCGTATGAGGTTAACAAGAACGCCGTCGTTCTGCTGATCGCAAAAGATTCTACCGGGAGAACCCTCGGCACCGGAACCGGATTCATCGTCAAACCCGAAGGTGTTCTAGTCACCAACTACCATGTCCTCGTCGATGCTGCCTCTGTCGAGGCTGTAATGAAAGATGGGGACCGGGTGCAAGCGGAAACCATCTTAAAAATTGATCGGATTAAAGATTTCGCTCTGTTGAAACTGGCCAAAGGCACCTATTCGACGCTCGAAATTGGCGACTCAGACCAACTTAATGAATTCGACTACCTGAGTGCTCTTGGATTTTTATCGCAAAACTTCAACCCTAACCAAAAAAACGGCAAGAACATCGTTCTGCAGACCTACGGTTTCGTCTTAGGTATCCATCCACAAGCCTACCCGGAATTTTCTTTCATCTATACCACGGCATCTTTCGGACCAGGATTCAGCGGGGGACCGGTTGTCAACAAGGAAAACCGCGTAGTAGGCATCGCCACAGTGGAAGGCCGCTCCATCAACCTAGCGTTGCCGATCAACTTCATCAAACCGTTTCTTAGTACGGCAGAGGGGATATCCTTCGCTCGCTTTCTGAAAGAGGAGCAGCATTCCAAGGAGGCCCATTATTATCGAGGGAACCATCTTCTTCACATCATGGGCAACCCTGAAGGTGCAGCCCGTGAGTTCAAAACCGTGCTGAAGATGGATGATTCCTTTGTGCTCGCCCACTACGACTTGGCTGCCGCCTACCAAAACCAAGGCATGACCGACCAAGCTATTGAGGAATATGAAAAGACCTTAGCGCTCAATCCGATGTTTCCAGAAGGGGCCTCGAATCTGGGCGGGTATTATTTTCGTATACGAAAGTACGAAGAGGCTGTGGAGATGTTCGAACAGGCCATTCGAGCGTATCCCAATTTCATTCAGGCCCACTCCAACCTCGGCGCCGTACTCAACAAACTGGGACGGTCACCAGAAGCCGAAAGTCACCTCGAAAAAGCGCTCAGCCTCGACCCCAAATTTGGCATCGCCTACTTTAATTTAGGTAATACCCACATGGCGCTGAATCATCTAGACGAGGCACGGGAAGCCTACGAAAAATCGGTGGAAAACGGAATCGACTTCCTGCCACTCCACTGGAACCTGTATAAAATCCATCACCGGCAGAAAAAAAATCAGGAAGCGATAAAACAATTAAATATCATCCTCCAGATCGATCCGCTAAACTTGGATGCCCAAAAAAAACT
>CAZVZT010000188.1:0-2785 GCA_964631515.1 uncultured Nitrospinaceae bacterium | reverse complement strand
AAGGATCCGCAAGGCGTATTAGAATCACTACTTCTGAAGTTGTGCTCAGGTTGAAACGGTAGTTTGTGAGCTTTTCCTGATAAGAATTTTCAGGAATCAGAGGCCGTTGCTTGCAGATGGTGTTTAGGCCGAGGCTGAAACTTGGTGTGCTTTTCTGGCAAGCCCAGCAATTTTGCGGGAAGCGGCGCGCTTATGGATTGCTCCCTTAGAAGCGGCTTTCGAGATGGCTCGGGATGCCATTTTCAACGCGCTTTGAGCACCGTCCTTGTTCTCCGCGTTCACTTCAGAGAGTGTATCTTTGATCGCGTTTTTAATATGCGTTCGTCCTACCTTGTTTCGTTCGTTCCGCTTCACGTTTTGCCGGTTGCGTTTGAGCGCAGACTTGTGGTTAGCCAAGGAAATCTCCTATATAGAAAAAGGTCCACCCCTGTTAAGGGGAATCCAGAATTATGCTTTATTTGAGTTGATCTTGTCAAGGATAGATAGGTCCGGTCCGGAAAAGGGTTGCCTCGAAGTTACTGAAAGCCTCCCACCAAGACACCGAAAACATCCTGTATTTTAAATAAGTTGGCTACGCTTAAGAGCGCGGTTATTCTCGGTTTAAATATTTTTTAAGCAAGCCCGATTCAAGAATAGTTTTGTTTCCGTTTGCGAATTTGCGGGCCAACTCGAAACGTTCCTTTGCTCGTTTTTCCTCGCCTCTTTGGTGAAGCATTAACGCGATATTAAAATGAATTTCTCCCGTTGAGTTGTCCGCTACACTCGCTTGAGTGAATTCAAGTAGGGCATCAAAATACCTGCCTTTTTCATAGTGCGAAAGTCCCCGATCGTTGTGAATTTTTGCCGAAGGTTCTGCGCCTGGAGGCAGAGTTAATGGGGGCTCGCTGTCTCTTGAACAGTTAGTGAGGGTAAGTGCCAGCGCGAGAATCAAAATAATTTTTTTCATCGTCAAATTCCCAATCGATGGACCCGTGTCTCTGGAAGAGTTCAAAAGTTCAGTTGAGGCCGTAGGTGGACGGGTAATGCAGAGGTTCGCTTAAATAGTACTTGTGCCGGATATAGGCTGAATAAAAATTTATAATTCCATCTTTAAAAGTGGGAAACGGGGTGTAGCCGGATTTTCCCAAGGCATAACCCAGATAATAAAAATACCTTACGACTTGATTGGGTATCATCGTTTAATTGACCTTAAAAACAGTTCCGAAGTCCCTAAAGTAGCCCCATATCGATAAAACTTCAAAGCTTATTTCTCCGCGAAAGGAAAAGATTCTGCGTCCAGAGACCGCGTGAAAAATGGGCAGCGTGTTTGCGGTTCCTGATTTCCATAAGTTGGGAGATACGCTCCCTGCTGTTTCAAGCTGGGCTCACCCAGTTACGCCAGTCGTCGTCGATCATTCCCTTATCCTTATATCGCTGCATGGCTTTCTTGCACTGGCAGGTGCGGTCGCATTCCGCAAGTTTCGTAAGTGCGGTTGCAAGAATGCGGGGAAAGCGGGAAACCGATTTTTGAACTTGACTGCGCTCTTGTTCGCTCTGCATCCCTTCAAAAAGTTGGCCTTCTTTAAATTTCCGGTCGGCGACGCCTTCGGCATAGTTAGTGAGATAGCAAACAGGTGCGTAGCATATTTCCAGTTCGCGGGCGAGAAACGTTTCCGGAGCCAGCGTCATTCCCACCAAGTCCGCGCCGTTCAAACGAAACTTCCGAATTTCGGCCGGGGTTTCCAGGCGCGGGCCCTCGGTACACACATAGATAGCTTCTTCGTAATGGGAAAATCCAAGTGAATGTAGGGAATCATGCGTCACCTGGCGGATCTGCGGGCAGAAGGGTTCGTTCTGGCGTATGAAGCCGATTCCCCGGTTCTTGAAAAACGTGGTTTCCCGCGTTCGCGTTTCATCAATAATGTCGTGGGGTAAAACATAATCACTTGGCTTGAAGGCGGTATTGATGATACCGGGACCAGACCATGAAACAATGCGCTCGACACCGCACGCCTTAAGTGCGTAAATGTTGGCGCGGTAATTTACGAAGGGGGCGGTTATGGAATAGTCTTTTTCCCCGTGTCGGGATAGGAAAACATACTCCAACTCGCCGGCACGGAAGTGATGGATTGGAGCGCTCTCTCCGAACGGGGTCTCGATTGTCGTGCAGGCCTGCTCCCTGCCAAGAACGTCTTCGGCGAGAAGGTTGTAGGCGCCGCTTCCGCCGATTACGCCTAGCGGAACGGAAAACGGAGAATATGTTTTCATGTTCATCGTACCGTTATCATCGCTCCAAGTATGACTGGATGTCATCTACATAATGGTTGGCCGAGTCGCGGATAGAGTGGATTTCATCCTCGGTAAGAGGCCGCTTGACTTTTGCCGGTGATCCAAGGACCATGCTCTTGGGCGGGACGATGGTACGGGGCGTTATCAGCGAACCTGCGCCGACAATACAGGCCTCACCTATTTCCGCACCGTCCATAATTACGGCACCCATTCCGATTAAGCAACGTGACTCGATCGTACAGGCATGAAGTGTTACGCCGTGCCCGACCGTTACCTCATCTCCCACGATCAGGGGATATTTCCCCCGCGCGACGTGAAGGATGCATCCGTCCTGGATATTTGTTCTCCTACCGATCCGGATGTGATTGACGTCGCCACGAACCACTGCGTTGAACCATACACTGCTTTCATCGCCGATTACCACATCGCCGATCACTTGGGCGCTATCTACGATATAGGCCGATGAAGCGATCAGAGGTTTATTGCCCTTATGCAGTACAAGCATATGCGGGATACT
>CAZVZT010000187.1:0-2786 GCA_964631515.1 uncultured Nitrospinaceae bacterium | reverse complement strand
CCTCACGTGGATAACACACAGGTACTCAAATCGTTCCGGCTATTACACACATCGGCGGCCTACTGGCGCGGTGACGAGCGCAACAAGGTCCTGCAACGCATTTACGGAACCGCTTGGAACACGGACAAGGAGCTCAGGGCTTATCTCAAGCGTCTGGAGGAAGCCAAAAAACGGGACCACCGCAAGCTGGGCAAGGAATTAGATCTATTTTCCGTGACCGACGAGGTCGGCCCCGGCCTCATACTGTGGCATCCCAAAGGGTCACGGGTGCGATGCATCGTCGAGGAATTCTGGAGGAACGAGCATTTCAAAAATGGCTACGAGATGGTGTACTCGCCACATGCGGCACGGGTGGATTTATGGAAAACCAGTGGGCATATGGATTTTTATAAAGATAACATCTTCTCCCCCATGGACATAGAGGGGCGAGAATATGTCATGAAACCCATGAATTGTCCGTTTCACATCCAGATTTACAAGAGCAGGTTGCGGAGTTACCGCGATTTGCCGATACGGTTCGCCGAGTTGGGAACCGTCTACCGCTACGAACGGTCGGGTGTCCTACACGGACTGCTGAGGGTGCGCGGATTCACCCAAGACGACGCGCACCTGTTCTGCCGTCCGAGCCAGATCGAGGAAGAGATCGTAAAGGTTCTGGATCTTATTCTTTTTATCCTGAAGTCGTTCGGATTCAATGAGTACAAGGTTTATTTGAGCACGCGGCCGGACAAATTTGTCGGCTCGGAAGAGGGGTGGGAAAAAGCTACAAGCGCCCTCAGGCAGGCCTTGGAAAAATCGGAACTCGACTATGAGGTTGACCCCGGGGAAGGAGTTTTTTATGGACCCAAAATCGACATAAAAATCAAGGACAGTCTGAACCGGTTCTGGCAGGTTTCGACAGTTCAGGTCGATTTTAACCTTCCTGAGCGGTTCGACATAAACTATGTTGAAGAAGATGGCCAAAGACACCGGCCCATCATGCTCCACCGGGCGCTGATGGGGTCTCTGGAGCGGTTTTTCGGTTGTCTAGTCGAGCACTACGCCGGAGCCTTCCCGCTGTGGTTGGCGCCGACCCAGGCTGTACTCCTGCCGATCACGGATCAGCACAACGATTATGTCGACGAAGTATTCCGGCAGTTAACGGATAAGGGCTTTCGCGTAGAAAAAGACTTGCGAAATGAGAAGATTGGGTTCAAAATCAGGGAAGCTCAACTCCAGAAGATACCCTATATGATCGTTCTCGGGGACAAGGAAGTAGAAAGCAAGTCCCTCGCCGTACGCAAACGGCGGTCTAAGGAAACGAGAACTATCGATTTAGAAACATTTATTGAAGAGTTGAACGTCGAGATTCGCGAGAAACGGCTCGATAGCGTAGTTTAATCCGTATAGGGGAGATTATTTTACATTAAGAAACAACGTATCAATAGCATGATTCGGGTGAAGGAAGTAAGTCTAATCGGGCTCGATGGAGAGCAGATGGGTGTTTACTCGACGCAACAAGCTCTCAGCATGGCCCAAGAACAGGACTTGGACTTGGTCGAGGTGTCGCCTTTCGCTAACCCACCGGTTTGCCGAGTCATGGACTACGGTAAATTCAAATACAAGCAAAGCAAGCGAGCGCACGAAGCCAAGAAGAACCAGAAAATCGTTCACGTCAAGGAAGTCAAGTTCCGCCCCAACACCGACCAGCACGACTATGATTTTAAATTAAAGCATGCCCGACGGTTCCTTGAGGCTGGCGACAAGGTGAAAGTGGTTATTTTTTTCCGGGGTCGTGAGATCGTCCACCGCGAGAACGGGCAGAAGTTGCTCGGTCGAGTAAATCAGGACTTGGAAGAACTCGCCCAAGTCGAACAACAGTCCAAACAAGAAGGCCGGACCCTGTGCATGATTTTCGCGCCAAAATCGCTGAAGAAAAAAGCCTGATCCGGAATAGAGGCTTTTGGTATTTAACGAGTATTATCCATTTAATCTAAGCGAAAGACTGAGTTATGCCTAAGATGAAAACCAACAGCGGGGCTGCCAAGCGTTTCCGCAAAACGGGTACGGGCAAGATCAAACGCAACCACGCGTTCACGAGCCATATCCTAACCAGCAAGACCACCAAGACAAAAAGGAACCTCAGGCGTTCGGAGGTCCTTGCCCCCGGAGATGCCCGGCGGGCAAAGGTATTGCTTCCCTACTAGCAGGAACCGATTAAAAAAGATTTAATGACAGGAGATATTCATGGCACGAGCAGTTAATGGAACCGTTGCGAGAAAACGGAGAAAAAAAATTCTCGGCATGGCCAAGGGTTACCGGAGCATGCGAAGCAAGGCCTACCGAAAAGCAAGAGAAGCGGTGGAAAAGGGTCTGTGCTATGCCTACCGGGATCGCCGAACCAAAAAGCGCAATTTTAGGCGGTTATGGATCGCTAGAATCAATGCGGCGGTGCGTGCGGAAGGGCTTACTTACAGCCAGTTTATCCACGGTTTAAAAAAAGCCAACATCGAACTGGATCGTAAAGTTCTCTCTGACCTCGCCATCCACAATGCAGATTCGTTTCGAGCCCTGACCCAAACCGTCCGCTCTCAATTGAGCACGGCTTGACCGAGGCAGCTGGGACATTCCCGGCTTTCTCGCACCCCATTTCTCTCCCCACTCCCATATGATTGAGAAACTGGATCGGCACCGGGAAGATTTCAATGCGCGTATTACGGTGGTATCCGCTTTGCAGGAACTCAAACAGTTTCGGACCGATTTTATGGGAAAAAAGGGCTGTGTTTCGCTGATGCTCAAGGAAATGC
>CAZVZT010000186.1:0-2808 GCA_964631515.1 uncultured Nitrospinaceae bacterium | reverse complement strand
TTCCCGCATCAGCACGAACGGCGCCATCAGGTTGATGTTGAGCGTGTCTTGCAAGGTACCGTTAGAAGTCTCCTCTAGGTTTTCCTGAATGAAGTTAGCGGCAGAATTGACGAGGAGTTCAACACCGGAGAAATCCGCAAGAATACGATCCATCAACAAAGCAAACGCATCGAAGTTAGCGAAATCGACTTGATACGTTTCACAGCAGACACCCGCCTTTCGTACCTCCTCAGCGGTTTGCTCGGCGGCCTTTTGCGAAAAACCGTGGTGAAGTGCGATGTCGTATCCGCGCCCGGCCAGGTGCAGGGCAATAGCGCGGCCGAGGCGCACGGCGCCCCCAGTTACAATAGCTACAGGCATGACGATTCCTTCCTCGGTGTGGTATACTCCCGTCATTCTAGATTAAAAAATCTAATCTTCTAACCTAAATTCACTCTATCAAGTAGGAAGCGACTAAAAAACCATGGATGCTACAGCCAAACCCAAGTCGGTGAATGTCACCGTCCTTACCGTCAGTGACACACGGACAGAGGAAAATGATAAGTCAGGAGACACCCTCGTGGAACGAATCAAAAAAGCTGGCCACCACCTTGTCGAGAAAAGAATTGTCAAGGACGAGATTCCCCTGCTCAAGAACACCCTGGAGGAATGGATCAACTCACCAGACGTGGACGTCATCATCGCCACCGGTGGTACTGGCGTAACAGGAAGAGACGTTACACCCGAAGTGTTCGAGTCTCTTTACGAAAAACCCATCCCAGGGTTCGGTGAACTGTTCCGCTCACTAAGTTACCAGAACATCAAGACCTCGACTATCCAATCACGGGCAACCGCGGGTGTTGCAAATGGAACGTTTCTGTTTGCCCTACCTGGCTCCACCGGTGCTTGCAAGGATGCCTGGGACATGATCCTCGTCCATCAGCTGAATAGCACCAACAAACCTTGCAATCTGGTGGAACTGATGCCCCGCCTAATGGAAAAATAACTGATTAGCAACTCGCTCCTTCTGCACACTCCGGACAGGGCTTAGGCCGTAACAGTGCGCGGACCCGCAGTCCGTTGGAATTAGGGGCACCGTTACATCTTAATTAAGACTGTTTGTGCCAAGTCTACCCCGACCGTTCGGGGTGACACAAATGCTTCCCATGCGCCGACTTGAATTCTTTGTTGACTCCGACACAAAGGCCCTGCGGCTGGACGTTTTTCTTGCAAAACGCCAGGACGAATTCAGTCGATCCCGTCTGAAAAAACTGATCGAGCAGGGCTGCGTTTCGGTGAACAACGCATCAGCACGCGCTAACTGCAAACTTAAGGAAGGCGACCGCATTACACTCGACGTTCCACCACCGTCCGCAGCCGAAGTACAGGCCGAAGCAATTCCTCTGAATATTATCTACGAAGACGAGGCCATGCTGGCCGTTGACAAATCGGCGGGGATGGTGGTACATCCGGCTCCCGGACACGGCAGCGGCACACTGGTCAACGCATTGCTCAATCATTGCTCTGATCTATCCGGGATCGGCGGGGTCGAAAGACCGGGCATCGTACACCGACTGGACAAGGATACCTCCGGCATAGTGCTCGTAGCCAAAAATGAAACTGCCCACCGTGTTCTAGCCCGGCAGTTCAAAAACCGGCAGGTGGAAAAAGTCTATCTCGCACTAGTACGCGGAACGATGAAGAAAAAATCTGGAACCATTGAAGCTCCCATCGGCCGCCACAAGATCAACCGCAAGAAGATGTCCGCCGATGCGGACCGGGGGCGCCAAGCACAAACCCGGTACGAAGTGCTAGAAACCTTCGGCCATTTTTCCTACGTACGGCTTTTCCCAAAAACGGGGCGCACTCACCAAATCCGCGTTCACCTAGCGTCGATCCACCACCCAGTCCTCGGTGACGCACTGTATGGAGGGAAAGTCGCTCCACCCCACCGGAAGATGCCCCGGCAGGCCCTGCACGCACATCGACTGGAAACAGCCCACCCCATCACTGGAAATCCCATGATCTTCGAGTCGCCCCTTGCCCCAGACATCGTCGAATACCTCGAAACCCACCGTCAATAAACTCTCCGAAAACCTAAGCACAACCATCTTTCTCCACAAGCCATAAAGTCTTTGATATTGAAAAATAGGAATATTCCTATCAATTAATAGGAATCCTCTTATTCTAGGACACTTCCCACCTTTCTTGCCTGTGGAAAAACTGTTACAACAATCCTTCCGCCTTCGAAATCTCCTAAAGATTATGAACCATTCTCCGTTCAGCTCCAATTTTACAGAATCACCTAATCATATTAATTACAAATACTTATATAAAATAGAGCCAACCCGTGCGCTCTGACTCATGATATACTTAAAAGGAAAAATAGTTTTTCACAGTTACGTTTGGTGTGGGCCAAAAAGCGCCCATTTTGCGGGAGGTGGTCTTAGACTAAAGTCTGACGAACTGAAACTCCCAGGGCAGTAAGGGGGCCCCGAGGGAAGAGAGGGTAAACAGCTAAAAACGACCTTGTTTAAAAGCTAATTCGATACCAAAATTTTGACACCTTGTCTTAGCTTTCGGGAAGTGAGAGAAACCCAAGTTTAAAAATCAATAGGTCCATAGGTAGCACAAAACGTAGCTCTCCCTGTCGACGCTCGACTAAATACCGGGGAGATGCGGCACTCAATCTCATACTACAGGGAAAACCCTTATTTTATGGTTTCGCAGGTCGTCTCTGAATCCAGGCCAAATCTTTCTCACAGAATCTGTTGATAGCTTGTGGAAAAGGTCGTGAGAGTGGCCCCTAGATCATAGGAAACATCCTAC
>CAZVZT010000185.1:226-2813 GCA_964631515.1 uncultured Nitrospinaceae bacterium | reverse complement strand
TCAGGCGGAAAATTATCGAAAGATGATCCTTGCGATGTCGAAAGACATCCGGGTTGTTTTGATCAAACTGGCAGACCGCGCTCATAACATGAAAACTCTAGAGTCACTCGAATCCGGTCCCCAGCGCCGCATTGCACGTGAAACCCTTGAAATCTACGCTCCCATTGCCAATCGGTTGGGTATCGGCTGGATGAAAGCGGAACTGGAAAACGGTGCTTTCATGCATCTGAACCCACAAGAGTACCATGCGACCGAGAAGAGGCTGGCGTGCGGTCAGGACCAACGGACTCTCTATGTCGAAAAAGCGTGTCTGACGCTGCAAAGAGAACTGAAGGCTTCGAAGGTTTCCGGGAAGGTGATTGGCCGACCCAAACATCTTTTTAGTATTTACAAAAAAATGAAACAGCAGAAAATCGAGTTCGACGAAATGTATGACCTCGTCGGAGTCCGGGTGCTGACGCAGTCGGTCAAGGACTGTTATGCCGTCCTAGGTCTGGTCCATGCACTGTGGAAACCCATTCCAGGTCGGTTCAAAGACTACATTGCCATGCCCAAGCCTAACCTGTACCAGTCATTGCACACTACGGTGATTGGACCCAGTGGGGAACGAGTGGAGGTGCAGATTCGATCTGAGAAGATGCATGCTACTTGCGAGGAGGGCATTGCGGCCCACTGGCAGTATAAGGAAGGCGGGTCGTTCAAGGAGTCCGTGGATGGGCAACTGATCTGGGTGCGGCACCTTCTCGAAAACCAGAAAGACCTGAAGAATCCGAGGGAGTTTATCAACTCCTTCAAGGTGGACATGTTCTCCGACGAGGTTTATGTGTTCACCCCAAAGGGAAGAGTTATCGTTTTGCAACAAGGGGCCACCCCGATCGATTTTGCTTATGAGGTACATACCGATGTTGGTACTCATTGCTCGGCCGCGAGGATTAACGGCAAGAGCGTTCCGCTACGGTACAAGTTGAGAAATGGGGACCAGGTGGAAATCTTAACCTCGGAGAATCAGCAACCCAGCCGCGACTGGCTTTCTTTCGTTAAAACCGCGAAGGCCCGCGGTAGAATTTTGCATTTCATCAAGGTCAGGGAAAAAACCAGAAGCCTCGGTTTGGGTAAAGAACTCCTCAATAAAGCACTGGTCGAATGCGGCATTCAGCCCTCACCGGCGCTCCAAGACGAAGCCATGAATGAAGCGGTTCGTGCGAGTGGGTTCAGCAACTATGAAAGCCTGTTGGAAAGCATTGGGCTGGGAAAATATTTGGCACATCATTTCATCGAGAAGCTGTTGCCCAAGGAAAAGGTAGAAGAAATGCGGAAGAGAGAAGCGGGGCAGGTCAAGCTTAAGGAAAAAGCCCATGAACCCTTGGAAGCCATCAGCCTGAAGTGCTTTAATGAGGATATTCTTCTACGGATTGCGAAATGCTGCCATCCGGTTCCCGGCGACCCTATTTCCGGATACATCACGCGGGGGCGGGGGGTGACCGTCCATCACATCGATTGTTCCAGTCTGCACTCACTGGAGAGCGGATCTGAGAGGTTGGTGGATGTCGAGTGGGGCGAGGGTGTTGAGACCTCTTATCCCGTACGCGTCTCCATTGTTGCTGAAGATAAACCCGGCCTGTTGGCCGAGATTACGCAGATCATGGCTGACTGTGATATCAACATCACTCAGGCGAACCTGCGGCAGGGATCGCACCGGCGAGCCTACTTCGACTTTTTCATCGAGATCAGTGACCTTGAGCACCTGAACCGGGTTCTTCACGAGGTCCGCGGGGCTCCCGGTGTCATTCATTTGGAACGCGTGAGGGAATACAGCGCCAAGCAAAACAAGACGGAGACGTTTCAGCCGAGTGAACCAGGTGGGGGTCCTTCAGGGGTTAGTATCCAAGCGGGAAATACGGATTGAATCGTTAGATAACTTTCGCTACCTTGCCTGCTTTAAGGCAGCGAGTGCATACCTTCATTGTACGGATCGAACCTTGATACTGGCCTCGAATTTTTTTGAGATTCGGGTTCCACCTGCGTCGGGTCTTATTATTGGCGTGACTAACGTTGTTCCCGAAGAGGGGTCCTTTGTCACAAACATCACATCGCTTGGCCATTCCTATTACTCCTTTTCAAAATCGATTGTTTCACGAGTCCGGAGATGCTAGCATACGGGGGTTTTGAGGGCAAGTGATTTTGGATGATCCCATGCTCATCACGAAACAAACCACCATCAACGAAATCATCAGTGCCTATCCGGAGACGGTGAAGTTCTTTAGCGGGCTCCAGATGAGTTGCGGTAGTTGTTTCGCCGTCAAGTTCGACACACTTGAAAACGGAGCGCTGATGCACGGTATGGAAGTGAATACTTTGATCGAGCAACTCAACCAATTTATTTCTTCGCTACCGACCTCCGTTGCCACCAGCGATCCAAGCTGACCGTTGTAATGTGCCCCCACTAGGATCATCCTCTCGGAAACGTTTCTTCGTAGAAAGCGCCCCCGCAAAAAAATACCCGCCTCAGAAATGGTAAGCATAGTTTACTTCAATAATTTAGGTGGTTTTGACTGGAGACAGAAAGGGAGGCGTGCCGGCTTCAATC
>CAZVZT010000185.1:0-216 GCA_964631515.1 uncultured Nitrospinaceae bacterium | reverse complement strand
TTAATATGTTCGACCTCGTCCATACGAATATCCGAAGCATCGTGCGCAGTTACCTTGCGAACCTTTCGAATGTCCTTACTCTTGATTTTAATTACTCTAAACTCGTTCCTTGGGGTTTCCACTCTGTCTGCCTGATTCGGATAGCCTAATTAATTAATTTTTGACAGGTTACTTTTAGCCGGGGCCCCTGTCCACACAACTTTTTTCGGGACCTTC
>CAZVZT010000184.1:0-2823 GCA_964631515.1 uncultured Nitrospinaceae bacterium | reverse complement strand
AATGCAGTTCGGAATCAAATTCCGACGCAAAATTTCTACTCGCGGTCTCAGGCAATAAAGACACTCTTGAAGAGACCTGCCCCATTCGTTTAAAACCTGCCGCGGCGCCCTTGCAGGCGGCACGAATGGAGCACCGGGAGCTGGAAATCAACCGCATTCTAGAAAACTTTCGTCTGCTCCAGAATCGACATGATCAAATACTCGTTGAAGGAGTTGGTGGGCTCATGGTTCCTCTGCGCCCCGATTACTTGGTGGCCGATCTCGTCCTTGACCTCGGACTACCCCTCATTGTTGTCAGTCGGGTCACCCTAGGCACGCTCAATCACACGCTCCTAACACTGACTGCGGCTAAAAAAGCAGGGATTGATGTTGCCGGGGTCATCCTCAATCGTATGGAAGACAGGGAACTCAATGCCGTAGAGCGAGAACAGGCTGGGCTTATCCGGGAGCTTTCGAAAACTGAGGTGTTAGGGGAATGTCTGTTCATCGATAAACTTTCCGTCGAGCGATTTAACGATGAACAACTGGCGAGAAAAATCGAAACGTGGATAAATATTGAGCCGTAATACGGGGAACGAGTCTTACAAGTCGAACTGGTACCCCTTTTCTCGCACGGTGATGATGTGCCGAGGCTTCTGAGGTTTCTTTTCGAAATATTTTCTGAGGCGCGAGATAAAATTATCCACGGTGCGTGTTTCGGTTTCCGGGTCGTAGCCCCAAACTTTTTCAAGCAACTCCTCGCGGGTGACGACGTCACCCTTTTTCTCCACCAAGAGATTCATGACAAGGACCTCCTTAGTGGTAAGATAAAACTCACCATCAACCCCATTCGCCTTTCCAGTTCCGAAGTTGATCCACATTTCACCAAAACGAAAAATTTCCTGATCGTGCACGGGATCCTTGTACCATTCCCACCGACGTAAGATTCCTTTTACGCGTAACAGCAGCTCAGGCAAATGAAAAGGTTTGGTGAGATAATCGTCGGCACCTGCTTCAAACCCGATTTCCTTGTCTTTTTTCGTCGACTTCGCGGTGAGCATCAGAATGGGGAAACGCATGTTTGTTTCCCTTATTTTCCTAGCCACGTCAAGTCCACCCATCGTGGGAAGCATGAGGTCGAGGATAAGCAGGTCGAAGTCATCCTCCCTCAACAAATCGAGTGCCGAGACACCGTTATCAACCAGGGATACCTCGTAACCTTCCCGCTCCAGATTGAACCGCAGTCCCTTGGCCAGGTGCGGGTCGTCTTCCACCAGTAAAATTTTATTCCGTTCCGGCACAGTCAACTCACCTCTTCCACTATTTCATCAGCTGTAACTTCGCTGGCGGCCAGATTCAAGGGCAGGCCCACGGTGAATCGGGTACCACGGTTGCGGCCTTCGCTGTACGCCTTAATGTTTCCCTTGTGGCTCTTTACGATCTGCTGGGAAATAAACAATCCGAGTCCCGCCCCCTCGATGTTCTGGGTTTCCTGATGCTGCACCCGATAAAACTTCTTAAACACCTTTTTCAATTCTTTCTTTTCGAATCCGAACCCCTGATCAATAAAATCGATCAGACAATATTTTTCATTATGTCTCACCCGAATGGTGAGAGACGATCCGGTCGGGGAATAACGCAAAGCATTTACGATCAGGTTATTAAAAACCATTCGCATGGCCTTGAAGTCCAGGTTAACGCTCGGGGCATCGTCCAACTCCAGCTTCACCTCGCAGCGCTTCTCTTCGAACAGGCGCTTGTGCTGCTTCAGCACTTCCCGGACGAATGGTCCTGTCTCTACCGGCTGGAACTGGAGCTGCATACTTTTGGGATCGGATTTACTGGACTCGAGAATATTGTCGATGAGGCTCGAGAGGCGCTCTGTATCGGCCAGCATGATCTCGACAAAATCCTGCGTTTCTTTGGGTGAGACTTTCTGGTACTTGAGAGTTTCCAGATAAAGCTGAATAGAGGCCAAGGGAGATTTTAACTCATGCGATACGCTGGAAACGAAGTTGCTCTGGAGCTGATTCAGCCGCGCCTGTTTGTTCCAATACACGAAAATTACGTAAACGCCGGCAAGGATCATCAACATCAGCACCCCTCCCTCGACCAGGACCACCCAGTCGAAGTCCACTTCCAGCAGTTCAGGAGGAAGGCGCTTGGCAAATTCTCTGAGATCGCGGCTGTTTTTGACGTACCAGTAAATCCAGACGCCTATCAGCCCAATCCAGGCAATCTGAATCCCGACAAAAACGAAAATGGGATGGAATAATGTGCGCAGTTTACTCATGCCGGGAACCGGGAAACCTGGAAGCCGAACTGCAGCCAGAATCGCCCTATCTCCAAATATTACATAAGTTTTACATAGACCCATGCGTTTTAAGGGTAGTATGCCACAATTCGCAAGAAACGACACATTACCTTCATATCCTTAAATAATCTTTAATAACCCAACAACCTATCCAAGGAAAATATGCCTACACTTACCCGGGTCAAACCCAAACTTAAACTCAACAAGCCAGTCGTCGGTTTCTTTATTTTTCTACATGTGGGCGCCTTGATGGCTCTTTTCCCGTTCGCATTCTCTTGGAGTGCCGTAGCCCTCATGCTGGTGCTTCACTGGATGACCGCGTCCCTGGGTATTTGTTTTGGCTACCACCGATACCTG
Source organism: uncultured Nitrospinaceae bacterium (assembly GCA_964631515.1). Classification (GTDB taxonomy): domain Bacteria; phylum Nitrospinota; class Nitrospinia; order Nitrospinales; family VA-1; genus CAJWLY01. Next base: position 173 of record CAZVZT010000184.1, on the reverse strand, counting down.
ACCCACCGGGGGATGGACCTTCCCAAATGGCTGGGCAACACGTTAGTGTTTATCGGGTCGCTGGCCTGTCAGAACGGACCTCTCAAATGGGTAGCCCATCACCGGATGCATCATGGCGGATCGGATACCGATCGAGACCCGCACAATGCCAAGGATAGCCTCTGGTGGGCGCA
>CAZVZT010000183.1:0-2832 GCA_964631515.1 uncultured Nitrospinaceae bacterium | reverse complement strand
CGGTGGTTTCAGTTCAACGAAACCTACATGACGGAGAAATTCAAGGTGGGGAGGGAATTGATCTTTTCGGGCAAACCCACGCAGAATAAGCGCAGTGGCAAACTCGAGATCGTTCATCCGGATACGGACGTAGGGGTGGACGAAGATGCCGGATCACTCGAAATCGGGCGTATCATCCCCGTCTACCACTCGACGGAGGGCCTGCACCTAAAATCTTTACGAACCATCATGAAAAATGTGGTCGATGGTTACGCAGAACTGGCTGAAGAGTTTCTCCCGGAAGCGATCCTGAAACGGTACAAGTTTCCAAAGCGGTCTGACGCGCTAAAGTTGTCCCACTTCCCCTCGACTGACACTCCAACCGACCCCCTGGAAAAATTCCATTCTCCAACTCAGGTACGACTTATCTTCGAGGAATTCTTCCTCATTCAACTCGCACTGGCATTTAAAAAAGGACACACCCAGAAAACCAAACGCGGGCGTCCGTTCAAGACACGCGGCGAAACAATACGCCGATTCGTCAAGCTTCTTCAATTCGAGTTCACCCCCGCACAAAAAAAAGTCCTAGGGGAAATCATGACCCACCTGGAAAAGGACGAGCCCATGAACCTGCTCCTGCAGGGCGACGTGGGAAGTGGTAAAACCGTCATCGCCCTCACCGCCTTGCTCACGGCAGTCGACAACCGATGTCAGGCTGCTCTCATGGCTCCCACCGAACTGCTCGCGGAACAACATTTCCTAAGCATCCGCGTCTTTTGCGAAGCGCTGGGGATTGACATCGAATTGGTTACCAGCACCGCCACCGCTAAAGAAAAAAGTCGAATACACAAACACATTGGTGACGGAACGACCCAAATTGTTGTAGGCACTCACGCACTCATCCAGAAAAAAATAGAGTTTAAAAATCTAGGCCTGGCCGTCATCGACGAACAGCATCGTTTCGGCGTACTGCAGCGGGAAGCCATTGGCAAAAAAGGTCTGATGCCACACGTTCTGGTCATGACAGCAACCCCCATCCCACGCTCCCTCGCTCTGACATTATACGGTGATATGAGCGTCTCCTTCCTCGACGGGTTCCCTCCGGGAAGACAACCCATCGAAACGAAACTTTTTTACGAAAACGAGCGCAACGCGGCCTATGCCAACCTTAGTAAGGAGATGGAAAAGGGGCGGCAGGCTTATGTGGTGTGTCCAATCATCGAGGAGTCGGAGTCTATCGACTTGAAAGCAGCGATGGATGTCTGCGACGAATTACAGAATCGTCGGTTTCCCGGATTTTCCACACAACTCATCCATGGAAAGCTAAAAAAAGAAGAACGACAGAAAATCATGTCGGATTTCAAGGACGGGAAAGTTCATATTCTCGTCGCAACGACTGTCATCGAGGTGGGAATAGACGTTCCCAACGCAACGATCATGATTATCGAACATGCCGAGCGGTTCGGGCTCGCCCAGCTTCACCAACTGCGTGGAAGGGTTGGACGCGGCGGACACGCATCGCAGTGTTTCCTTATCGCCTACCAACCGCTCACCAACGATGGCGAGGCCCGGCTGGATGCCATCGTAAAATCACGTGACGGATTCACCATAGCAGAGGAGGACTTGCGCATTCGGGGTCCAGGCGACTTCATGGGAACGCGCCAGTCAGGGATGCCTCTTCTCCGGGTTGGTAACCTGATTCGTGATTTAAAAATACTGGAGCTTGCCCGGCTGGAGGCGTTCGCCCTCATTGAGAAGGACCCGAACCTTGAGGCACCAGGACATGCAAATCTCAGACAGAGGCTTCAGCGCACCCTCGGCAAATACATGAACCTGGTGAAAATAATTTAGACCAACTGGAGTGTTCGTTGTGGAGGGCTACTGGTCTGGGCGTAACAACTCGGGGCGGGAATAGTTAACCAGATCGGGGGTGGTTTCGACTCCCTCCTGAAGAATGAGCGTCTTGAGGTGGGCCAGGGTTTGGGTTTCGTGAACGGCTTTCGCGCCTTCCGAACCAAAATTATTCCGCCCCAGATACAGGTGGGTCAATCCGCTTAGACCGGTAGAGGTGCCAATGGCAACCGCGCCCTCGTCACCGATCATGTTCTGCGACAAGTGCAAGACCCGGAGGTTTTTAAGGTTAGATGTCCCGGCAAGTATCTTGGCACCCTCGTCGCCGAGCTTGTTGGCCGTAAGGTTCAACTCCTCAAGCCTCTCGATAATCTTTCCCTGAACCAGTGCCCGGATCCCTACGCCGTCGATGTAACTGCGCTCCAGTGTCAGCTGCTTCAAGCGAATCATGGCATTGGACCCACCCAGTGCGCGGGCGGTTCCGTTCCCTGCTCCCATCCACCCCACGTCGAGTGATTCCAGCATGGGAAAATTGGGCGACTGCACCAGGTCTGCCAGCGACTCATCGGTGAGTTTGTTGTCGGAGAGAACCAGCGTTTTAAGGTTCTTAAGAACCGCGTTTTCCGAGACGGCCCACGCTTTTACCCCCTCGTCCGTAAGAAAATTGAGTCCCAGGTTCAGTTCTTCGAGATACTCTAATTTTTCCGATTCAATCAGGACCTGCAACGCAGAATCGTCAATCTGGTTGTCACTCAAATCCAGATTCCGGACGGAGTTTACCTGAGGGGAGCGGGCCAGCAGGGTGACCTCATCTTTGGAGTAGTACCGCCCCGACAGCTTCAGGGTTGTGGGGGCGGCCTCCAGTGCCACAGCGATTGCCTCTTCCACCCGAGCGGACAATTCCTCCACTGTGGGTTTGTTTTCTTCGTACTCGGTGTCACCGCCTCGAATGATACCCATAATAGTTTTCAGCCTCAAAATCCAATCAACCGGTCAATGGTG
>CAZVZT010000182.1:0-2834 GCA_964631515.1 uncultured Nitrospinaceae bacterium | reverse complement strand
GGAATGAGCCTCGATACCGCCTCGACAATGACCATTGCCGGCACTTCTCCACCCGCCATCACATAATCGCCGATGGACACCGCAGAATCGACAAAATTAAGAACCCGCTCGTCCACTCCTTCGTATCGACCACAAACGAAGATGAGGTTTTCCTCTTCGGAAAGTTCCCAAGCCATCTTCTGGTCAAACGACTGCCCGCCGGGCGACAGGAGAATTGTTCTTGCCCCGGGCCTGTTTTCCCTGACCGCCTCAACCGCACGTACAATTGGTTCCACGTTCATGACCAATCCCACGCCGCCACCAAAAGGACAATCGTCCACCCTCCGGTGCTTGTCGAGTGTGTAATCACGAAGGTCGTGAAGGGTTATCTCGAGCAAACCCTCATCACGCGCGCGCTTGAGAATACTCTCATTGAGGGGAGATTCGAACATCCCCGGAAAAATCGTGATGATGTCAAACCGGTGTGTCTTCAAGCAACCCCTCCACCGGATGAAAGATCAACTTTCCCGCCTCCAAGTCAATGGCCTTGACAACCGAATCGATCATGGGAAGCAATAATTCTTTTTTATCGTCACGAACGACGTAAACATCGTTGCTTCCCGTCTGGATGATTTCTTCAACGCATCCGTAATAGCGTTTGTCTTCGTCATAAACCGCAAGCCCTTCGATCTGAAACCAGTAATACTCGCCTTCCGGCAGAGTTGGAAACGCCTCCCGCAAAATATAAACCGTCTTTCCCGCCAGCTTTTCGGCGGCGTCGATATCATCGACTCCTTCAAACTTGACGATCTTGGGAACATCCTTGCCGCGAACGAATTGAAGGGTATGCTCGGCAAAGTCCCTTGTGGGATCCTTACCACTTAACCGTATCTGTTTTAAATCGGCAAACCAGTCTTCCTCCATGGAAGGGTAAAACTTCAATTCCCCTTTCAAACCATGGGTTTTGGTGACTTTGCCAACAGAAATCCAGTCCATTCGTTATTCAATAATTTCCAGCACCGCCCTTTTCTTGAGCTTGGTTGCCGTGGCATTAAGAATGGTGCGCAGGGCTCGGGCAGTTTTACCCTGCTTGCCGATGATCTTGCCGAGATCATCTTTAGCTACCGTGAGTTCAAAGACCGTTGTTCTGTCGCCTTCTACTTCCCTGATTTCCACTTCATCGGGTTTATCCACCAGCGCCTGAGCCATCATCAAGACAAGATCTTTCATCACCGTACCTCCTCTCACCGCACTCACCCAACAGTAAGCCTGGAATGACGATCTGATACTGAAAATCCACTGGAGCGTCTCCGCAGGGGAAGATTCATTTTCCCAACGTTCGCTATACGAGAAGCGAGATGTTTTCTTATTCGACTCCCGCTTTTTTCAACAAGGAAGCCACTGTCTGGCTTGGTTGGGCGCCCTTCTTGATCCAAGCCATCGCCTTGTCAGCATCTACCTTGATGTTGTCTTCGGTCTTGAGCGGATCATAAGTTCCAAGCACTTCAAGGAAGCGCCCGTCTCTAGGGTTCCGGGAGTCGGTCGCCACGATCCGGTAAAATGGCTTTTTCTTCGCCCCACGTCGGGTCAATCTAAGCACAACTGGCAAGGTGTTCCCTCCTCTTAATATTTAGGTTAATGCTTTTAAAGATTTAGATATTAACAATCGTTCATAAACATTCAAATTCTATCTATCCACCGGGTCAGAATGGGCTGAGTCCGCGCCCTCCCATCATGCCCCCCAAATCGAATCCGCGTCCCTTCCCCGAGGAAAGTTTTTTCATCATTTTCTGCATCTGCACAAACTGCTTGAGCAGTTTGTTCACTTCATTGACCGTGGTGCCGCTCCCCAACGCGATACGCCGCTTTCGGCTTGAGTTGATGATGTTGTGTTTATTCCGTTCTCCAAGCGTCATCGAGTTGATGATGGCCTCGATCTTGACGAAGGCTCCCTCGTCCACCTTGAGCCCTTTCAACTTATTCGCGCCGGGAATCATCCCGATGAGCTGCTGGATCGAACCCATCTTCTGCATTTGCTGGAGTTGATCCTTGAAGTCCTCTAGCGTGAACGCGCTCTTCTTAATCTTTTTCTCGAGCTTTGCCTGCTCTTCAAGGTCGTAGGCGTGCTCCGCCTTTTCAACCAGCGACATCATGTCGCCCATCCCTAGGATGCGGGAAACGACCCGATCGGGATGGAACGGCTCCAACGCGTCCAGTTTCTCTCCTGTCCCAACGAAGCGGATAGGTTTTCCACCTGCCACGCTTTTGATCGAAAGTGCCGCACCGCCCCGGGCATCACCATCCATTTTCGTCAGGATCACCCCGTCGATGCCAATAGCCTCGTTGAACGCACCCGCCACGTCAGCCGCCTGCTGACCCATCATCGCATCGGCGACAAACAAAGATTCGTGTGGGTTAACTTTTTCCTTGATGGCTTTTAGCTCGGCCATCAACTCGTCATCGATCTGTAAGCGCCCCGCCGTATCGAGAATGACCACGTGGATCATTTCTCTCGACGCCGCTTCGACAGCACCTGCACAAATCCTAACTGGATCTTTCTCTCCGTCCGCCTGGTAAACCTTAATCTCCAAGTCGCGGCCGATCACATTCAACTGCTCGATCGCGGCTGGACGATATACATCCGCAGGAACAAGCAGGCAATTCTTTCCCTTCTGCTTGAACCGGTTGGCCAATTTGCCTACCGTTGTGGTCTTACCCGATCCCTGCAGCCCCATCATCAAAATAACCGTTGGCGGATTCGGCGCCAGTTTCAGCTCGCTGAAATCGTCGCCCAGCAGGGACACCAACTCGTCGTTGACGATCTTGACCATCTGGTGTCCCGGCGTCAGACTCTT
>CAZVZT010000181.1:0-2844 GCA_964631515.1 uncultured Nitrospinaceae bacterium | reverse complement strand
GGAGGGACTCGACTACCTTTTCGATGCCCATCACGGCGACGTGGACTTTTGGAAGGGTGGTGCTGAAGCGTCCGTTGCCCTCGTTCTCAACGAGGCAAAGGGTCCCTGTTTCGGCCACCGCAAAATTGACCCCTGAGATGCCCATGTCGGCATCGTGAAATTTCTGGCGCAGTATCAGGCGTGCGGTGGCGGTCATCTCCTCGGCGGTCTCGTTGGAGCGGTTAGGATCCACTTTCTCGTGAAAGAGGTGTGAGATCTCGTCCAGATTCTTATGGATAGCCGGCATGATGATGTGGGAGGGGAGCTCATTATCGACCTGGATGATGTACTCGCCAAGATCTGATTCGATGGCCTCTATGCCATGTTTTTCGAGGAAGGCATTGAGATGCATCTCCTCCGAAACCATTGATTTGCCCTTCACCGCCAGCCGGGCGTTTGCGGAGCGTGCGATTTCGAGCACGATCTGGTTAGCCTGCTCAGTCGTCTCCGCCCAGTGTACACGGATGCCGTTGCGTTCGCAGTTGGCCTCGAGTTGTTCCAGTAGTTCCGGAAAATAGGCGAGTGTTTTGCGGCGGATGCCGCCAGCCCGGCCACGTGTTTCCTCAAGTTCTGAGGCGTCCGGGAAGATGTCCCGGCGCTTCTCCATCAATCCGTTCATCGCCCGTTTGAAGTTACGCCGAAGTTTCGGATTCTTCAAAGCGTTTCCACTTGATTCGAAAAAGGCTTTTTCTGAAAGCCTGTGCGGGGGATGATTAGCTTTAGCTGACATGGGTCCGATTCCAGATAAAAGAGGCAAAATGCTGTGACTGAACCTGGGACTTCTGCTTTTCCAGGGCTCCGTTGATGTTCATTAGACAGCCGCAGTCGGTGCTCAGCAGAAAATCGGCACCGGTCTGCATCACATCCGTCGACTTGTCCTGCGCCATCACCCCGGAGATTGCCGGGAACTTGACAGAAAACGTCCCGCCGAAACCGCAGCACTCGTTCTCCCGTTCCAGTTCCACCAGCTCCACGTTCTTCAACTGGCGCAACAGCTGCTTGGCTTCATCGCCGAGTCCGTACTCGCGCTTCGCATGACAGGAACTGTGCCAGGTAACCTTCACCGGATCCCCGCGGTCCTCCAGCTTCACATTGAGCACATTAACCAGGAATTCACTCAGTTCAAATATTCTCGCAGAGAATGACTGGGCTTTTTCATGAAGAGGATGACCCTCGAATAGTTCCTCGTAGTGACGAGTCATCATCGCGCCGCAGGAACCGGAGGGAATCACGATCGGCAAGTTTTTCGGGAATTGTACAATTTGCTGCGCAGCGACTTCTCTTGCTTCGTCCTGAAAGCCGGAATTGAAGGCTGGCTGGCCGCAGCAACTCTGGCCACGTGGATAAATAACCCGTACCCCTTCGCGCTGAAGTAACCGGATCCCCGCCATGCCTGCATCTGCGTAAAGCAGATCCGCGAGGCAGGTGCCGAAATAATAAACCGCTTCCGGTTTTTCCGGAAAACTGTAACAGGGCTTTATCACTTCTTAATTATTAGGTTCTCTCTCAGAATCAAAACGAATCAATGTCCCCTTTCCCAGTAGCCTTAAATACTCTCTGATTGCATTTGAATGGCACCGCAGGGGCATTCCATGGCGCACATGCCACAACCCTTGCAGTAATCATATTTGAATTCGAAACGCAGACCCTGGCCCAGTTTGGTGATAGCGTTATCCGGACAGACGCCGTAACAGTTATCACACTCGAAACAGTTGCCGCAGGACATGCAGCGACGGGCTTCATAGGCCGCGTTGCTTTCATCAAGATTTCCCACCACCTCTGCAAAACCTGAGATGCGGCGCACTATATCCAACATCGGCCTAACCGTGCGTGGTGCATCGCTGTAATACCAGGTATTCATCATGGATGGATTGACTATCTCATGCTTTGGACTAGGTGCATGTGTTGTTTGGTTTAACCAGGCGTCGATGTGTAAAGCTGCCTTTTTCCCATGGCCAATGGCAGCGGTCGCGGTACGCAGTGAAGGCACCATGTCTCCTCCGGCAAAAATTCCATCTTTGCCCGTCATCATGCTGGAGTCTACCTGCACCGCATCTTCATTAATGACCATGCCGTCTATTTTCGTGAACAGATCGGTGTTGACATTCTGTCCGAGTGCCTGGACCAAAACATCCGCCGTGAAGTTTTCATACTGCCCGGAGGCTTGAGGCCATTCACCTTCTGTGTCCACCATTGTTTCCAGCACCAGAGTTTTTCCTTCACTGCGTTGAACGGAGCGTAAGTTTATCAATTGGACCCCCTCTTCCAGGGCCTCCGTGATCTCCATTTCGTGAGCGGGCATTTTCTCGCCACTTTCTACAGTGATGATGTGTACATCCAGTGCCCCCAGACGAATCGAGGTACGTGCCACATCGATTGCAGTATTCCCTCCTCCATAAACCACGACCCTGCCGTTGAGTCCGGTTGGTTCATCATTTTCCGAGTTTCTAAGAACATCCAGAGCACTGAGTACAGGTATTACTCCATCGCTTTCAATATCAACCACTTTTGATACCTGAGCTCCTACTGCCAAAAAAACAGCATCAAAACCACCTTGTTTCTTCGTGTCCAGGGTGTCATCCACCGGTGAATTGAACTTAATATTCACCCCCATCTCCTGCACGCGGAGTATTTCCACATTCAACTTTTCCCGGGGCATGCGATACTTGGGGATACCGTAGCGTATCATGCCGCCGGCTTTGGGCGCGGCTTCGAATACCGTCACCTCATGCCCCTGTCGGCGTAGATGATAGGCGCATGAGAGTCCAGCAGGACCAGCCCCAACGATCATCACCTTTTTCCCGG
>CAZVZT010000180.1:2000-2857 GCA_964631515.1 uncultured Nitrospinaceae bacterium | reverse complement strand
ATCGGGGACGAGGGGGTTAAGGCCATCGCCGAATCGCCGATTTTTTCGAACCTACAGACGCTCAACTTGAAATCGAACCGTATAGGCGACGCGGGTGCGGGTTACCTGGCCACCTCAAAAACCCTAAAAAACCTGCGCAATATTCAATTGGTAGTCAACGACATCAGCGAGGAAGGGGAAAAAGTTCTTCGAAATTCAACTGCGCTCGTGAGTCTCAGTTCGCTGAAATTCCGGGTATGACCTTCCTGATATGTTTTTCCTCGGGAGTTGTCCGGAATGATCGCCTCCTCTAAAATGATTTTGGTCCATTAACGGGCCAGCCTTCCGGTAGAAACCAGAAACCCCTGTACCTTTAACTACCAAACAGAGGGTTATACCATGCTCAGTGTTTTTGTAGAGGCCAACTGCAACCGTTACGTGCGCGACGAGTGCCGATTCTGCCATGTGTATCCCCCCCTGTCGGAGCATACCCGATCGGACTGGCACATGACCCCGGACGCAGCCCGGTTGATGGTGGATAAAATCCGTCGCGTAGATCCGCTGAACAAGTTGGCCAAGAAGGAAATCAACTTAACGGGCGGAGAAGCGTCCCAAAACCCCCGCATCGTTGAAATTTTCAATATTTTTAAGACCCTGTCCTCCAATGTTCGGCTTCACACCAATCTCGATATCAATTCCGAAAAATCAAGGCGGTGGGAAAGGCTGGTGGAAATCACGCGGCTCCAGGGCCGTATCGATATCACTCTCTACCCAACGGTGTGGGAGCTTAGACAAAAACCCCTGCTGAGCAAACTCATTGGCCTCCAGGACGGTTTGATCGTCAATTTAATTTATGAAAGCCTGTCGGATCTCTTAAA
>CAZVZT010000180.1:0-1990 GCA_964631515.1 uncultured Nitrospinaceae bacterium | reverse complement strand
CACCCAGTTCTGGACTTGCTGGGTACGTTCCATGCTCGGCTCAAGGAGCTTGTAAATGAAAAACCTGGGTGCGGTGAGGACGACTTCCTAGATCATATGGGAGATTTTAAAAATTACGTTTCCTGTTCCGATGGGTTTATTTTTGCGGTCAATGCGATCCCCTCTTTTTATGTTGACTCGGAAGGGGTACGGGCCATGACTTCTCTGCCTTTTCCCAAAGACATCTACATGCTGGACTGCACCGCCATTCGCGGGGCGATCGAAATTATGACGATTCTGCAAACGGGGGAAATGACCCCTTGTTGTGATGTGGGGAACCTTAAATGTCGGCCCCAGTTCGGCAATCTCCTCACGGATTCGCCGGAGGCGATACTGGAAAAATTTGAAGCCTCGCGCAAACTCATGGCTGCCGGAAGTTTGAAAAATCAGCAGAATATCGAAAACAACAAGGCGGGGGAGTGGGTCGAAGAGGGGATCCCTCCCTACTGCGTGTGAACAGACTGGGCCTGATCGCGAAAAAGCGGGCTTTAAAATAATTAAAATTTATTAATGTGGAGGGCGAGAGCCTGAAAAACCTGCCGGGTCACCTCAGCGGAGCGAGGGAGGTTTTTTTTGTGTAACATGTTGTTTTGTTTAATAGTTTATCCCTTGTCGAATTGGGTCTTATTTTAGGGCTTGACTTCCATAGGGGGGTCTGATAGCTTCGAGCAAATCTTAGAGAAGGGACGGGCGGTAAGGCAGGGCAGGCCCGTCGGAAGTGTGGTTTTTTCAGTCAAGAGTAAGCCGAGACAGTTGAGTTCGGCGTAGAGGTAAGGCTGTTAAGCTTAAGAAGGTGAAGGACTTTTGGATTCGAGTTTTATTAGTCATTCTGCTTTTTTTGAAAGGGGGAGCATGATGAGAAAGTCTGTGATTCTAATCACTGTAGTAGCGTTTTTGTTTGTTGTAGGTTCCGCCAGTGCCGCGACAAGTACCCTCAAGCCGGGTGAGAGCACAAATTGTATTGACGCGGGATGGGTTGTGACCAACCTGTCTGAGGAAGCTGACACTGTACTTCAGTTTGATGTGGGTCCGATTGGTTACGGTTGGGGCAAACTCGTCAGCCGTACGCTGGCTCCTGGTGGGTATCAGGCGAATGCCTTGACCAAAAAGACCACGTTCCACAACAAGGGTCCGGGATCGGTTACAGTTAACTGCCAAAGCCGAGATAGAAGCTATGGGCACGACTGGAAGATGGATCCGGGTTCGGCTAAGTCCTATCAGCCAGACTACCACTCTGATCACGTAACACCAGGCACCTACATTGAGCCTGGAATGGGTCAGCCGCTGGGTACCGAGCGCGGTATTTTCGGTGGACAGGGTACTGGAGATGGTGGCGGTGTAGGTGAGCGCTACAGATAAGCTTGTTATACGTTTTCAAGAGCCGGGGGGCCTTTGGCCCCTCGGCTTTTTTTTTGAAATTTGTGCGTAAAAGAATTTAAAATAGGCGCGATCCTCTGAGTTAGAAACTGGAGACTTGAATGATGGCCGATCAACGCTTTATCGACAACGGTGACGGCACCGTTACAGATACCCTGACCAACCTCATGTGGATGCAGGAGGACTCGTTTCTGGTGTTGAAAAAGTTTGTCACCTACCGGCATGCGGTAAAGCTTCTGGGAAAAATAAATGGGGAGGCCTTTGCGGGGCACAGTGACTGGCGGTTCCCGAACAAGCGCGAGGCACACAGTCTGTTCGACGACACGAAATCGATCAAAGATAAATACGATATGGATATTCATGTTGATCCTGTTTTTTCGCCGGGATGTGGGTACGATACCTGGACCTCGCACACCCGCGGGAAAATCACCGCCTACAGTTACTCGTTCAACAGTGGTCTGGGTGGGCATAAGGAAGTCGACGATACGCTCAATAACAGTGTCCGTTTTGTTCGCGGTGAATTCGATAATACCCGGAGCAAAATAGGTGCTGTGCCCCAGGTAAGGGACAAAAT
>CAZVZT010000179.1:0-2889 GCA_964631515.1 uncultured Nitrospinaceae bacterium | reverse complement strand
GCGCAACAAAGTTTTCGCCATCTTCCTCTTCGCCCTAGCCGTCTTCGCCGGCGTTATGGCATACCAAGCCAATAAGGCAGAAAAACAAGCCGTGGCTTCGGAGCAAGAAGCACAGGATAACCTTAGCTTTTCGCATCACAGACGGTCAGATTCGATGATGCAATTGAACTTATCAGGCCAATCATTAGCTCGAATGGGTTATCGTTTCCGTGAGCATTCAGAATACAGTATAATTCCCGAAAAGGTAGCCAACCACTTAAACCATCATCCATTCATGAGGCAATCCCGCACCTTATTTCATAACCATGAGGATATTGTGTTGTATACGGGAGTTGCCTCACAAATATCCGCAGATAACCGGCGATCGTTTTTCCTGCACAATGAGTCCGGGAAATCATACATGAAAGTTTTGGATTTAAAGGAGGGTAAGGCAGTTTCTCAATCGGAAAATCTGAAAAGCGTGGAAGTGCTGATTGCAAGTCAGGACGGGAATCAGGGATTTGTGATTGGGACAGGGCTTGAAGATAAAGTTTCGGGAGGATTTGTTATTGATGCAAACACCGGGGAAACGGTCGAAATTTTTCCCGGAGCAAATGCAGAGCAACGTGTAACGGCCATTTCTGGAAAATCAGATTTAAGTCGGGTGCTTGTTGGACGGCAGGATGGGCGATTGCTGATTTATGATCTCACTGACGGGAAACAGGTTGTTTACCAACAAGATTTGAATTTTAAAATTGATCGCATAGAAGTTTCACCGGACCAGAGTAATGCGATTGCCGTAACGCTTGAAGATGAAAGTGTTGCGACAATTTATCAGATAGACCTAGAATTACTTGAGTCAAAAAAATGCTTTTCAACTCGCCGAGATAAAGTTCACTCAAGGCCGAGGCTAAATTACTCCCCTCGCGGAACCTATTTTTCCTTTTTGGCCGGTGATTTTGGATATGGCCACGTGAGTGTTTACCGGGCAACTGATGGTAGTCAAATTTGGATGAACGACACTTCCCATTTCCGGTTTAGCCTATCAGCGACTTTTAGCCAAGATGAAACGATTTTAGCAACACCTTCGATTGACACGGCAGTTCGCCTCTGGGATGTCGAGTCCGGACTAGAGACATCTTTACCACTTATGCATGATGGAGGCGTTTGGCGGGCTGTATTTAGTCCCGACCAGAAAAAATTGGCAGTTATCTCCGACCAAAATGATCTCTGGATTTGGAGTATTCCAAACGAATCACACGCGCAAGTGTTATATTATCCAAGAAGATTGAAAGCAGAGATTGTTGATGTGGCATTCAATGAAACAGGAAATAAATTGGTGACCATTACCATTGATGGTGAATTTCTGGAGTGGGATTTGAATGTGCCGGCTTTCAAGCCAATGCTGCTGACTCACTCTGGGGTTATTCAAGGATACGATCTAACAGTAGATGGTAAATGGGCGGCTACTGGAGGAGAAGATAATGTTGTTTCTCTTTGGGATATAGAAAAAAAGATAAAATATAACCATATTACTCTTGAGAATAATGTAGGGATGGTGGAGTTTCAAAAAGATGGAAATCGCTTGTTCGTAGTGGAAAATTCAGGGCTTATTCCAATTCAATGGTCGACATATGCTTTGCCTGATCTGAAAAAGGAATATCGAGGCGAATTGCCTAAGGAGGATACAGTGAATGTTTCTTTTGCCCCTAATGGTGAACACCTAGCGTATGCAAGGAATAATAATGATGTTGTCTTGGTGCGTTTAAAGGATAATGAACCCACGCCCCTATTGGGGCATGGCGCGCGAGTTGCGGGGTTAAAATTTAGCCCGGATTCGCAAATAGTTGTAACCATGTGTGCGGATAATTTTATTCGAGTTTTTGATGTTTCAACAGGAGCAGAAAAATACAGCCGTGAGTATGGCAATTTGTGGGGGTCTCAAATTGTGTTTTCGAACGATGGGGATTTATTCGTGTGTTTTACACAAATTGGGAAGGAATCTACGACCCCAGTTGCATTTGAAGCAACGACAGGAAAAGAAGTATTTCGATTAAAACACGGAAACGGTGTATCAGAAGTCTTTTTTTCACCCGATGGTAAATTCCTATATTCCGGTTCACGTGATTTTTCCGCCAAAAAATGGGATTTGAAAGACACTAGTCAACCTGTAAAAACTTATCTTGTTGGGGACTGGGTTTCCTCCCTAATTGTCCCCCCGATGCATCCAGATCGATTGTTCGCGATGGCGCGAAGTGGGAACACTTATGTATACGATACAAAAACGGCGCTTTTTGTGGATGGCCCATATCGTGGTGCGAAGGGAATGCGTTTTATTCAAATGAAACTGAAGACAAAACCTGGGGCCGATTATTTTCTAGCGTTGAGCGCACCCAACTCCGTGGCGGTGTGGCCCTTTGCAATGCCCAACGTAAAATTAGATAATCCTCAATCGCTCATCGATTTTTCCGCGGCTTTTACTGGGGTTGAGATAGATGAAAATCAAGTGTTAAAAGTGATCGAAAACGCTCCAGAAGAATTAGAAAAACGTGAATCTACTCTGAGTGGTGATGAGACACTAAACCGATGGAAGAGTTGGCATGTGGATGGAGTTGAAAAATTTGATCCGTATCAGTCAATGAGTGCAAAACGTTATCGGGCGTTTCTCATTTCGCAAGACACGCTCAACTCACTTGAAGAAGTGTTATATCGGTATCCCATGGACAAGGAAGTGATAGAACTCTATTCGGCGAAATTGGAACAGCTCTCAAAAAATGAGGATGTTGAAAAAGATAAGCGACGTCGGTTCGGCGAATCTGCCAAGTGGTACAAAACTCTCGTCGAGTAAGATATGTCGACAGGAAATTCCGTTTTTCGGGTTTTGGTTCGAGTGATAGATGGGCTGTGGGT
>CAZVZT010000178.1:0-2890 GCA_964631515.1 uncultured Nitrospinaceae bacterium | reverse complement strand
CAGCGATGCCCATCGGGTAAATTGTCTCCTGGAAAGTTACCGATTCAAAAGGTCCCGCGTACGTAGCGAGCAGGGAGGAACAACACGATTCACTTTCACTGGAAACGTGTTTGCATCCTTCGATTGTGTAGGAATAGAACTTGATCCCTTCAACTTCTTTCCATAGATAATCCTTCTGCACCCGCAGGCCTTGGAACCTATTTTTCTTGGCATAGCTGAGGAATTTGTTCAAGGTCAGTGCTCCAGAGACACATTCTCCCCAAAGCTCCTTGTTGTTTTGCATTGCCTCAGGGACTTCTTTGTCTGAGATGATGTCAGAGATCATAAAACGTCCGCCGGGTTTCAGGATTCGATGAATTTCCCCGAACACCTCGTCTTTGTCCGTGGATAGGTTGATGACGCAGTTGGATGTGACCAGATCCACCGACGAGTCGTCGATGGGAATGGATTCGAGATAACCCTGCCTGAACTCGATGTTGTTGTATCCTAGATTTTCTGCGACCAGGGTGGCGTTTTTTCTGGCTATGCCCAGCATCTCTTCGGTCATGTCGATGCCGTAGACACGTCCTGTTTTCCCCACATGCCTGGCGGCGATGAAGCAATCGATACCGCCTCCCGATCCCAGGTCGAGCATCACCTCTCCTTCTCGAAGGTTGGCCCGACCTACAGGACTACCGCAACCGTAAGAGATTTCCAAAACCTCTTTAGGGATATGCGACAGGTCTTTTGAATCGTATTGGGTGGGGCAGCACAGGCTTTCCTGAACCGATACGGCCGCCTTGGAATAGAAATTGCGGACATCGCTCCGGGACACGTCTTCATTTTCTTCGCTGCCGCAACAGGATCTTGGTTCGTTCATACGTTTGGGCCCTTCGAAGAATATATGCTCTAGCCGATTCAATCCGGGTGTTTGAGATTATTTTTTATTCTGACTTTTGCTTCTGGACTCAGGGTTCCTTCGGGTTGTGGGGGCGAGTCCTCTCGGCCCAATTCCCGGGCTAACCGCGCTAGGACCTCCAGTTGGACTTTATAATGCTGGCAAACCTTACACATCATCAAGTGGATCTTAGCCTGCCAATATTTTCCAGAGGATACCCGGTGGTCCATCATCTCGGAAATGATGGGGGAAGTGTCCCGGCAGGTCATGTGAAGCCATTTCAGTATAAATTGCATTAGAATCCAAAATATAATTAGGTTTTATTGAACCAATGGACATCTAAACACTTTCTGAGTTGATTGCGGGCTCTATGCATGATGACCCAGAGATTGGTCGGTTTTATGTTGAGTTCATTACAGATTTCCCTTGAGGAAAGCCCCTCGATTTCCTTGAGAACGAAAACCTGGCGAAATTTGCCTGATAGCCTAGTCATGCACCCATTGAGGGTTGCGATCAGTTGCGTATTTTCGGCGGCTTTTTCCGGATCGAGTTTCCAGTCCCGTGGTGCTTGTTTCCACTGACCATTCGGGTGGTATGCAAGAGGGTCGGGATCGTCCTCCGGTAGAAGATCAAAGGATCGATATCTTTTGGTTTGGCGGAAGTGATCGAAAATTTTGTGTTTGAGGATGCCGAATAGCCAGCTTTTTTCTGAAGATAGGCCCTTGTAGGATTTGCTAGCCTCAAGCGCTGCGACAAAAGTACTCTGGACAATTTCTTCCGCGGCGGCGGCATCCCTCACTCGAACCAGAGTATAGCGGTACAGGGTGTCGCCATATCGGTCTACCCAAAGATCGCTGTCTAGATTTTCTTTGCTCATTTCTCGTCGAAATATAGTGGGATGGGGCATCGGCAATCAATTTCACTGGTTCGGAAGAAATTCCTCCAAGAATGGATGACCGCGGTCAAACTTACTTCACCATATTGTTTCTATTGTTTCTATTTTTTCACCCAGGCTCTCTCCAGGGAGCGCCGAAGAATACCGTTTTCTCCGGCCCGTTTTTCTTCCACTGAAATAGAGTCTGGATAATCCGTGAAACATTCCCGATCATGGAAAATTTGGCTGTCATAGGCCACTAATATTTGACCTTCCTTTAGCCGATGTTTTATTTGAAATTCCGACATGCTCAGTGTGGCGTCCAGAGCATCCAAAGCATGTATCTGTTTATCTGTTAAAGGCTGCTTGGCCTTTAAGTGGGCAGATTCCAAGTAGGTCCTTAAATATCTGAACATGGGCTCGCCGTTACTGTTATAGCTTATGATCGGCGCTTGATATAATTCGCTTGAGATTCCACGATATTCCCACCAAAAATTTTCTTTCAAAACAGCTAGATCGTCGGGGGCTTTTTTCTCAAGGAAATCATGTGTAGAAAGTGCACTGACGATGATATTTTCACCGCCAATCATGGCAGGGAAAACACAACCGACTACCAGATATTGCCAGGGCAACGGTGTGTTGACATTGTCCGTATGAATGGCTCCACTTTCATGAGTCTGGTGGTAACGGGCGCCATCTTTTATTCGCTTAGTTTTATCTCGGTCGTAAATGTGGATGAGACGTTTCCCAGATTGGTCTTGAACTAAAGGAGTTCCCAGTAAATTTGAGATTATCCAGCAATACATTTGGATTTCGTTGTAATCAAGCCCTTCAATCGACTCCAGAACAACAAACCTTTGCCCGTGCTCAATTTCTTCCCGACACATTTCCAGCTCACTCTCGAATTTCGGGAAATCTGATTTTGAGATAATGAAATTTTTTATTTGATCTAACTCGCCCAGGTTCTGGATGTAATATTTAAATTGTTCTTCTGCTTCAGGGGAAAACTTAAAAAATACTCTCTCCAAGTTTAGGCTCGAAGTGTTCCATCTCCCATGCTCGCTGGTTTGCTGGTTCACGTTCATAGTTTCTCCTTTACCGTTCTATGTCCGAGTTGAAATTTTTGTGAACGCCTGAAG
>CAZVZT010000177.1:0-2890 GCA_964631515.1 uncultured Nitrospinaceae bacterium | reverse complement strand
GAAAACTCGATGTCAGCTCATCGAAGTGCGTGCTGTATTGCATCCGCCAGCCTGGTTTCAAAGACAAGTCTAGGGTTCCCAAAATAAGATTAGACCCATTCCGGGTCCACCGGCGCTCCATGATGATCCAGAAATTGTCCACAGGTTTGATACCTGCCTCAAAGTTGAACGTATCCACCAAATCGGTGGCATGATCGTACGTGGTGTCGAAATTCAGAATCAGCGAGTCCAGAGGGCGGCTGTCTAAGTCGAAGCGGAGCGCAGAAAACGGTTTCCGGGTGTATCCTGGCGAATTTGATTTATCGACCGTGGCTTCCCGGATATCAAATGTCTGGGTTACCCCGAACCGAAGGATTTGCCGAGCTGGAGATTCTTTGTTTTCCTTTTTGAGAAAGCGTTGAGTGATCCCATAGTGGAGACTATGTTGCGAACTGCCCTTGTCAATCGCGTCGAAGGCCTTAACCTTAAGGTGGTCGTCCTCATCATTGTCAGCGATGGTGTGGGTGAAGCTTGGTTGGATGAGATGTTTGACCTTTGTGGAGGAGCCCTTTTGCTTAAAAATTTGGTCGAATTTTGGTCCCCTAAATACTGTCCGAATATCAAATTTTTCTCTGGAAAATCCAGAGGTGAACGAAGGGTCAGATTCGGGACTGTCTGGATCGAGACCGCGGGAGTAATGGGTCCACTGAACTCCCGCGGTGGGGGTGATGGAAAGCCACGGGGCCGGGGCTAGCGGGAGAGTCAGTTCGGGGTGCAAGTCAAACCGGCGTGTTTTGAAGATTTGATCTTCACTTTGGGACTCGTTCAAGTCTGTTACGAAGGAGGCAAAACTGGTGTCTAGGTTGAAAGAAAATGGACCTTTTCCGATCTCGCGCCGCAGGACTTTATAGGTAATATTAGGTAACTCTCCAAAAGTTTTGTCACCATTTCCGGAAGTGCTTTCTCTAAAGCGGGTCAGGATATCCAAGGTGCTGTCATCCCAACTGCGGGTGATGTTGGCGAAAGAGTCGGTGGAGCGGCGGGACTGGAGACCGGGGTTATCTGCTGTTGCTTGATTCAAACTGTCCCGACTTTCTAGGTCCAAGGTTCCCTTGAACTTAAATTTATGGGGAAGAGACTGCTGGTGGTTCATATCGACCTTCCAGAGGTTTTCGTCGGTGGCCTTGTCTTTCAGGAAGGACCCTCTAATGGTGCCACTCATATTTTTTGTGGGCGTGTAGCGATACTCGATGCCGGGTTGCGTTCCACGTGTGGACTGGTCAATATAAAAGGTGGTATCGGACCATTGGTTGATAGCCCAGAAAAAAGATTCTGTGAACAGTGCCCCATCCTGTTTGCTCCATCCAATGGTGGGAGGCAGGAGCCCAGTCTTTCGCTCTTGGTCAATCGGGATATATCCGATGGGGATGTAGAGGAGCGGGATGTCCCTTACCTTGAACGTGGCGTTTGTGAACAAGGCACGATCGCCTTTGATGATATCGGCAAAGCTAGCCTCAATTTCCCAGTCAGGGAGCACCCCCTCGCACGTGGTTAAGGATGTCTGGCGGAGTCTGAAATGGTTTTTGGAAAGACGCTTGACCTCCTTTCCGGTAAAAAAGAATTTTTTTGCCTCAGTTCCCCTGACCTTAAATAGTTTTGCTGCCTCCGACTTCATGTCGAAGGTGGTGCTCTGGGCCTTCATCAGAGTCCCACCCTCTGTTGTCATGATCACGTGCCCCGCGGCCTTGCCGATTCCGGTCACATTATTAACCATCACCTTGTCGGCCCGTAAAATGCGGTCCTGGTATTGGATCTTTACCCTTCCCCAGGCAAACACGCTTTCCTTTTCAGCTCCTTGAATAATGTGGTCCGCTGAGATGTGGATCGCGTCCTTACTTGTTTTGGATGCGGTCGGATGTAAAGGGGGTGATGAGGGAGGAGTCTCTTTAGCGCAGACTTCGCCTGTCAGGGTGAGAATAATTTGGAGAAGAAGAAGAAATTTTAAAAGCTGGCTCATCTCTTAAATACTGCTGGGTTTCGCCCACCGTAAAAATCGAACCTGTGATACACACCAGATCGTCTGGTTGGGCGATTTGCTTGACTCGCTCAAGGGCCTCTGGAATGGGCTCCACAATTTCGCTAGGTTTTCCAAACCGGCTCAGAGTTTCTCTGAGTCGCTTCGGATCTTCACTTCGCACCTGGTTGGGGCGGACCAAGAAAAAAAGGTCTCCAAACCCCGATAAAATCTCAAGCATTTCGCCGGTTGGCTTGTCTTTCATCATGCCCAAAACTAGGATCACGCGCGCATATGAGAACAGCTTTCGGACAGATGCAGTCAGTTTCTTGACGGCGTCCGTGTTGTGTGCGCAATCCAGAATCACGGTCGGGTGAGTAGAAACCACTTCTAATCGACCATCCCAGCGAGTCGCCCCCAAACCCGTCCGGATAGCCTGTTCTGACAGCTCTCGTCCGTTGCTCCGAACCTGATGAAGGCAGGCGGCTATAGCCAAGGCCGCATTGTCTGCCTGATGATCACCCAGCAAAGGAAGATGGAGTTCCTCTAAACGATGCTCATCATCTATAAATGTGATGGTTTGAGAAGCAGTGTTCTGTCCCGTTCTTTCGACCCTGAAATCCCCTCCTAGGAGCTTCACCCGCGCCGACTTCTCTTGGGCGGTTTTGCTGATTACGTCCAAAACTCCTTTCCTCTCCCCAATAGCAGCAAAAACCGTACCACCCTCCTTGATAATCGATGCTTTTTCAAAGGCTATCTGCTGGATCGTGTTTCCCAGGTAGTTTGTATGATCCAAAGAAAGGGAGGTGAGGACCGAAACGGTGCCGGCGCACAGGCGGGTTGCATCAAGACGTCCGCCCAAGCCCACTTCGATTACATTGATGTCGGTTTCTTGTT
>CAZVZT010000176.1:0-2893 GCA_964631515.1 uncultured Nitrospinaceae bacterium | reverse complement strand
CCAGCTTGCGGTCACGGGCTCGACGCGAAAGCTTGGATCTATTCTTTAGGGACACTACCTCGTAAACGATATCCAGATTATCCACATCGTGGACGATTGCATGGTTGGTGGTGTATTTACTGTAAACTTTCTTCCAGAACTCCACCTTCGATTCGAGACCGCTGGGAATGGAAAAGTGATACTCGCTCAGGGATTGGGTTCCCTGCGAGGGGGCGGCCAGGGCCGGAGAGAACGAACAGAAAACTAGAAAAAATATAAGGAGCAGTATTTTTGGAGTGTAAGCGGGCAAATCTATTGCCTTTCCTATATTCAATCCATCAGGTGAAAAGTAATTCGGGGAAGCGTGGCGGAGAAAGGATTATTGCATCGTAGGGGGCGCATGGTTCTACCAGACAAAAAAACCATTAACCCCTTTAGTTTTACTTAGATAGCAGACATTTCCAAAGGAGTCAAGTAAAACACTCCCCCAAAAAAATAAGCCCCTTTCTTAGAGAAAAACTATGCCCGGCTCCTTAAATCGCGATACAACTCGCCCACCTGAGATTTCAAGCTCTCCCGGGTGCCATCGTTTCGCAAAATATAATCCCCAAAACCGACCTTTTCCTCCAGCGACATCTGGGAATTCAACCGATTTTCCACTTCGTTGCGGGCTGTACCATCTCTCTCCATGACCCGCCGAATCTGCTCTTCCCTCCCGCACTGCACGACAATTACTGTATCAACATTCTTGTAGTTCCCCGACTCTATTAATAAGGCCGCATCGATGACAGCAAGCACACGTGAATTTTCCTGCCGGTACCTCTCGTACAATCGGCGTTCTTCCACGATGACCCTGGGATGGATAATATCTTCGAGTTTTTTCCGCTTTGATTCATCATTAAAAACGATGGCGGCAACTTGCTTCCGATTGAGGGTCTGGTCAGAGTTGAGGACGCTAGAACCGAATTCCTCGATAATCTCCTTCCAAGCAGGTTTTTCAGGGGCCACCAACTCCCGGCTAATTCGGTCCGCGTCGATCATCTGGGCACCAAGCTCCCTGAAGTACGACGCCGCGAGCGACTTCCCCGACCCCATACCACCAGTGAGCCCTACCAGTAAGGACACGATTCCTCCTGTTCAACTGAGACCCTTAAGCAAATTTTCATAAAGGTGTATCAATTTACGCGTGATTGAGCCAGGCTTGCCGTCACCGATGATTTTTCCATCCAGCCGGGTTACTGGCATTATTTGTTTGACGGTTCCGGTCAGAAACATTTCATCGGCTTTTTCGAGGGCCTCGACCGGCCACTCCCCCTCTTCTACAAGAAACCCATTCTCCTCGGCGAGCCGTATCACAGTGTTTCGGGTGATCCCAGCGAGGATGCCGCAATCAAGCGCCGGGGTTAGAATACGCCCCTCCCGAACAAAGAAAAAATTACTCGTTGTGCTTTCGGTCAACTGGCCCCAAGAATTTAGCATGAGCGCATCTTGGGCACCCAGACGGCCGGATTCTATCTTAGCAAGCACATTATTGAGATAGTTTCCCGTTTTAATTCCGGGGTTCAGGGCATCCTTGAGGTTGCGTTTGGTATTGACAACCGCAAGGTGAATCCCGTTTTCATACCACTCCCGGGGATAGATACGAGCAGAAGTCACGAAGATCAGGACACAGGGTGAATGACAGGTTGAGGGATCGATGTCGATTTCTCCGATACCCCGAGTGACTATGATGCGAATGTATGATTCTGTATTGCCCGCAGACTCCAGGGTGAAAGCAACCTGCTGACAAAACCACTCGTCGTCATGAGGCAAAGTAAGAGCAATACCTTCAGCGGACCGGCGCAGACGCTGAAGATGATCGTCAAGAAAACAGGGTCGATTGTCACGCGTGCTAACGACCTCATAAATGCTGTCACCAAAAAGGAACCCGTGATCCAGCACGGAAACAACCGCGTCTTCTTCGATGAGGCCATTGATGTTGATTCGTGTCGTCATTATTGAGTCTGTTAAGTAGAACCAAGTTTTTCAGCCTAAACTTGGAGCCGAATACTGAGTCACTCGTTCTCTATGCTATCCAGGAGCTCGCCTAGCTTTTCCTTGTCTTCTTTCGTATATTCTTCCTGCGGTTTGCCATTGATCCCACCGATAATTTTATCCTTCATCTCTTCCATTCCTTGAGACAGCTTATCCAGATTTTCCATTTGACCGATTTGTTCTTTAATACCGTCCACTGAGATGTCTGGCAACGAGTCCAGTAAGTTTCTATTTTTGGCTTCACGGCTTAGGGTTGCAATAACTGCTTCCATATGAGGGGCGAGGACGGAACCTTGAGTGGCTTTTTTATAAGTGTCTTCAAACAGGCTCAAGGGGAACATGATTATAACGAGTATCACTAATCCTTTGGCCAGCCCCAGCATTCCACCGAGGATGCGGTCGAATAGAGGCAGCACGGAACCCGATCCTACAAACCGGAGTATTAATCGACCAAGTAGGGTGAACGTAAACTTGACTCCCAAAAAAATGGTGATAAACCCAACAATTTGTGCCGCAATCGGTTGCGTCACAACCTCTTTGAGAGTCTCGGCGAGTGAACTTTGGAAATTGATTGCAAGGACATAACTGGCAAGGTAGCCGAGCAGAGAAAATATTTCACGCACCGCTCCCTTGAGCAACGAATAAATACAACAGAGACCTAGGACAATGGCAACTATGATATCGAACAGGGTCATTAAAACGAATGAAGTATCTAGAGGAGGACTCTTAACAGGTACTGGACTTTCCGCTTTTGATTGAAAAAACGGCTGACGCGGGGCAAAACTAAATCTTGCAAAACCCCTTCAAAAATTATCGTTAATTGCGGACTTTAGTCAACAACTCTTTTAGGTTCGCAGCGCTCGTCTTATCGTAAGGAGAA
>CAZVZT010000175.1:0-2902 GCA_964631515.1 uncultured Nitrospinaceae bacterium | reverse complement strand
GGTCGGGTGGTGGACGCTGTGCGGAGAGCAACCGATAAATTCCTCATTGTTAAACTCTCGCCCAATGTGACGGACATCACCGAACTTGCTCGGTCTGCTGAGGTTGCCGGCGCCGACGCCCTGTCGCTGATCAATACGCAAGTAGGCATGACGATCGATACAAACTCTGGGAAGCCGTGGCTTGCCAACGTCACTGGTGGATTGTCCGGCCCCGCCATCAGACCCATTGCGCTTGCCCTGGTATATAAAACGGTGCGTGCCGTAAAGATTCCAGTTATCGGGATTGGAGGAATTTCTTCTACGGGAGATGCGCTGGAGTTTCTTATGGCAGGTGCCCGTGCCGTACAAATCGGCACTGCCAACTTTGTCGACCCTGCCGTTACTATGAAGGTTTTAGATGGGCTCGGTGAATATTGCGAGCGGAATGGGCTAAAGACACTGGCGGACCTGCCGTTGGCAGAGTAACTTCAGAGATAAATTCGTGGGACACGCTTGCCGACAGCACAGAAGATTTCGTAAGGGATGGTATTAGTGCGTACAGCGAGTTCTTCGGCGGTGATAACCGAGCCACCTTGATGCCCGAAGATGACGGCCTCTTCTCCCGCCTCCGCATTGGAAATCTCAGTCACGTCGACCAGGCACATATCCATGCAGATCGTTCCCACCTGTTGTATTCGCTTTCCTTGAATGAGTACTTCCATATTATTCGATAACCCACGACTCAATCCGTCGGCATATCCTAGGGGCAAGGTCGCGATACGGCTGTCCCTATCGATGACGTGACATCCGCCATAACTTACCGCTGTACCCTTACGAAGGGTTTGCACTTGAATGATGCGTGTTTTCCAGCGCATAACAGGGCGCAGCGGTTCGAGGTTTTTTGTCTTAGCCTGCCGATCGAATATTGGTTTTAAAACGGGGGAGGGTAGGGAGCCGAAAAGGCTAATGCCGGGACGTACCAGGTTGTATTGGCTTTCGGGGAATCGGAGGAGTCCGGCGGTGTTAGCGCTATGAATGAAGAGAGGTCCGGCCACGTTCGGTGGTTCGGAAAGTTTTCCGGCCTGTAATTTTTCCAGTGTCCGATCGAAGAGGGATAGTTGGCGGCGTGTGGGTTCGGGGTCTTCTTCATCGGCAGATGCCAGGTGGGTAAAGATTCCTTCAATTTTGAGGTTTTTATAATTTGCGACGTTTTCGAGGAGATCTCCAAAGCCTTCTGGCTGGACCCCGAGCCTGCTCATGCCAGTGTCAACTTCAATGTGAATACCGATCGTTTTCCCCGCCCGCTCGGCTTCGGAGGCGATGGCACAGGCCTGGGCACTTGTCGACAGGCTGGTGGATAGATTGTGATGGATAAGATCACCGACCTCGTTAGGAAATACCCCGCCTAGAACTAGGATGGGGGAGGTGATTCCATTTTCGCGCAACTCGATCCCTTCTTGGATAATCCCAACCCCTAGGTAGTCTACTCCCACCTCGACAGCGGCTTGCGCACAGGGAATAGCTCCATGGCCATAAGCATCAGCTTTAACCACGGCCATAACCGCAACCGGTCCCACTAGGGATTTGAGGGTTCGTAGGTTGTGACGAAATGCGTCAAGATCGATTTCGACGACGGTGGCTCGTTGCTGTGCTCTCAATAGATCGGTTGGCGCCGGGAACATTGGATCATTCTCTCCGTGTTCTTCCAGTTTCTGAAACTCGGCCAAATTTTTTCACAGAGGGTCCGGATGAGCGTACGGGGCGGCAGGACATGAAACCATCATCTTTTGTTTTTCTGCGTACAAGATAAGCCCGGTCACTGTAAAAATTGTATGCCATGGCGTTAATCCCGTTTTCTTCGTCGCACCAGTAGGTGAAACCACATCCCTCGGGAAACTTCAGATCGATGTGGACGATGTCTCCATTAAAGTCTGTATTTTTGCTTTCATGTTCATAGAGGTTGCGTGCCTCGTTTTTTTTGGGAAGTCGCCAGTCATCGTATCCGGCAAACTTTTCCTCATTGAGTTTTTCTACAAACTTGTTGGCGCCTTTCCAGCTACACCATTTCCCTTTCACCTGATAACTGTCATGTTTCAGCCACATAACATTGTAGCGGGTGTCAGTGAGTGTGTCATCGCCATTGTCGATAAATCGTTCCTGCTCTGTCATATGATTGAATACTGAGGCGGGTTATATGTTTTTAGTTTTTGAGAATAACCATGATATCAGATTTTTTTGCTATAAAAAATGACCGCTCTAGGATGGAACCGTCATCAGGTCTGCACCAGTACCCCTGCGATACAGCCCGTGAGTAGTGTTGCCAGGAAGGCGGTCCACAGTCCGCGTATCCCAATAAGAGAAATTTCTCTGGCTCGTGATGGGGCAATAGCGGCCAGACCGCCAACGAAAATACCAAGACTGGCGATATGAACAAAACCACAGAGGGTGTAGGTGAGGGCAGTAAATGACCGTAAAGAAAAAGCGGGGATCGCTCCAGATTGGAGAGCGGCCAATTGGAAATAGGCAGTCACTTCCGTTTCAATAAAACGCGACCCTAAAATCTGCGCGCCGATTTGCCATTCATCCGGTTTCAACCCAAGAAGAATTATGAACGGCCAAGTGAGCCAGCCTAAAATGCGGGCCATAGAAACAGGTTCTCCCGCTATGATTGGAATTTGTTTTAACGCCAGATCAATGACCGCTTCCATTCCTAAAACCACAATGAGTAAGGTGGCGATCCCGATGGCCAGTTTCACCCCTTGCGAGCCACCATCGATCAATGCAACCATCAGATTAGAAGGTTTTTTAGGGGGGTCCCCTTGCAGATGATCGAGAGACCTTGCGTTAGGGGGTTTATGAGGGACAGATCCCATTGTTTGCGGTACCTCTGTTTCGGGCAGGGTAAGTTTACTGATTAACACCG
>CAZVZT010000174.1:0-2930 GCA_964631515.1 uncultured Nitrospinaceae bacterium | reverse complement strand
GCCTGTACCAGCGCCGGAAAAATCCAAGAATTACTAGTTCGTCAATGTAGTGACTGCGTCAGGGTGTGAGGTGAAGTATCGTTGTCACCCCTCGCTTAAGGCTTTAAATATGGGTATGGGTTAGCGAGTCAGGCGCCTTCCTTGTCGCTGTACTCAAGCCAGGCCCGTTCAATGTTTGCCTTGATCCAATCTAGTTGTTTCCAACTCTTGTATTTTTCCTTAAGGATAGGCTCGACGGCCTCTTGGGTTTCCTTGAGGGACTTCTTGTCTTTCAATTGTGTGGTGACCAAGCGTTTCAGGTCGAGCAGGTAGTGTTTCATGCCAATCACCAACGGGCGTCCACCCACCTCGCCGTGACCCGGAATGACGGTCTCATTTTTCAAAAGCTCGATATAATCGAGAGATTCGATCCACTCATCGATGTAGCTGTCGTTCATGTATGGGATTTTCTTGTTGAATACGATATCGCCTGAGATCACGGTTCGCAGGCGCGGCATGTAGATAATGGTGTCTCCGTCAGTGTGCCCCCGTCCATGGTATAGCAACTGGAGATGGTACCCGCCCAACCAGATATGCATTCCTGTTTCATATATAACGTTAGGAGGCGTGATGCTTACCTCTTCCATCCCCGGCAGGTTAAAGGTTTTGAAAAGTGCGAGATGCTCTTCGCCGGACCGGGCTAACATTTTTCGCACGTTTCTGTGGGCGATGATGGTCTTGCTATCTCGAAAGACTTGGTTGCCGAAGGTGTGGTCGCCGTGATAATGAGTATTGATTGTATAAACGATGGGTAAATCGGTGCGTTTGCGTATCTCCTGCATAACCTTCCTTGCTTCGACGGGGGTGGGCCGGGTATCGATAACGATAACACCCTCTTTGGTGATGATGAAGGTTGTGTTGGAGTCGACTCCGTCGCCGTTTATTATGGTGTAAACGTTTTTTAATACTTCGACAGTCTTGGATTCACCGGCGAAGGCGGAGGTTCCTTGGAGAAACAGGACAAGACTCAATAGCAGGATGACGGTTCGTGTCCGGGCTGTTGACATGAGGCGGCCTCTTGTGAGCGGTTGATATCTATATGGAAAAATCAATGCCATTTTGAGGGTGAATGGTACCATTTTCCCCAGTCTCCGGCAATTCCTCGGCAAAGGATATTTCCTCTGGGTGTTGCACGGTTTGTGGTATTTTGGGGTATGGAGGGTGAGAACAAGAATAAGTATGATTTTCTGATCTATCTACTTGGTGAGGGGGACGCCATGGTCTGCCTTGATGCGCGTCGACCCGAGGTGGATGTGCCCCTGGAGCACAAGAAAAATTCCGCGCTGAACTTGGTCTTGAGCCTGAATTTCAGGCGCCCGATAGAAATTCTTGATGATGGAATTTATACCACCCTTGCTTTTGGCGGGCGGCCCCACAAATGCGTCATCCCTTTCGAAGCAGTATGGGCGATCCATCACCCGGAAACTCAGAAAGGACAGGTTTGGGAAGGTAGTTTCCCCAAGGATCTCAAGTTAGAGACCGAGGTGGCGAGTCTGGCCTCAAAACCCCAAGTGGTCGAGAAAGCAGGGCAAGGCGCCACAAGGTCTAAGCGGGCGGCCCCGGAAAAGCCGGGCCGACCCAAAAAAGACCGCAGTCACCTCCGGGTCATCAAATAACCGCGAGTCGTTCCCTGAAAAGGAACGTCACGCTGAATCCACGACGTTGTGCGTAGTACTGTTATTGGCTCTGTGCCCGCAGGGAGATTTTATTTTACAATGGGACGGGGATGGATTAGACTCTGCCTCCTTCCCTTCAAATGGTGAAGCAAGGCTAAAACCAGAATGGTGGGCGTAGCTCAGCTAGGTAGAGCACTGGATTGTGGCTCCAGTGGTCGCGGGTTCAAATCCCGTCGCTCACCCCATTTTTTTACCATGCGCCCGTAGCTCAGCTGGATAGAGTACCGGACTTCGAATCCGTAGGTCGCAGGTTCGAATCCTGCCGGGCGTGCTTTATTCTGTTCAGTTTGTTCAACGGTATTTTGTGAAGGAGGGCATCATGTTGGCCGACAAAATCAAAGTAGCGATAATGACAATCCTGTCCTTCCTGTGTGTGCTGGTCGTGTCTAGTCCCGTTATGGCACATGCGAGCTCGGGGAAAACCATGGACCTGGGCGGAACGGACAGTAAGGGAAGTTACAGTTACGAGGGTGGCCAAACTCGTAAGGGGCCATCCACCGTCGGGCACGGGCTCGCGCCTCGGAAATCAGAAGGAAGCCGAAGCAAGGCTGCTCCCCACGGTTCCGGAAAAAAATATTCGCATCATCTTTCCGGGGATTCGAGCCACAAAACCTATTCTCATGGCAAATCCGGCCATGGCTATAGCCAAAAGAAATCGGAAGGGAGCGGTTCCAAATCCCATTCGCACGCGAAGTCGGGGCATGGGCCCGGTCACTACAAATCCGGAGGCAGTCACAGCAAGTCATCCGGTCACGGAAAATCGGGGCATCGTGGCAGGCATGGCTATTCTAAAGGCCATGGGCACGCTGGTTGCCCGTTCACCCATGTACTGCGATTGAAGGAGAAACTGGGGTTGACGGCGGACCAGATCGCCAAGATCATGAACCTGCGGTTTGAGTATAAGAAGGTCAAAATCCAAGCCAAGGCAGACCACCAAATCGCCCACATGGAGCTTGATCGACAGGTTCACTCCGGGACGATCAATGAGGCGAAGATTCGTGCGGCTGGAGCAAAAATCGTGGCTTCCAAAACCAAGAAAATCACGGCCATGGTAGAAGCTAAAATAAAACTGCTCAATCTCTTGACCGAAGAGCAGAGAAAGAAAATAGGGGCAATGCATTCTGCTCATTAGAATGAAGAAAGAATAGAAACGGGGCGTAGCGCAGCCTGGCTAGCGTACCTGCTTTGGGAGCAGGGGGTCGGAGGTTCAAATCC
>CAZVZT010000173.1:0-2931 GCA_964631515.1 uncultured Nitrospinaceae bacterium | reverse complement strand
CAATGTTGCGGACGCATTCAGCAACGGCGATCTGCGTTCCATAAAAAGGATCCAGGTAACAGTAACGACTGTTACAGTCTACCGAAATCGCCAAAGCCTTTTTGGATCCCTTGACTCGGAGCACGGCGGCGTCGGAACCCGGCAACCCCAGTGTATTCAAACGCACCATATGGTCGTATTGCTCGTACACCCAGTGCTTGCTGGCGATATTCGCCGAGGCGAGGAGTTTTCTCAGGGCCTCGTCCCCGCGCACGGGTTCTGGAATTTCCGTAAGGTCGATGCGGTTGATTGCATCGAGGTCTGTAGGTCGTGCGGCAGGCCGCTCAAGATCAAGGGCGCCATCAACCACCAACTCGACCGGCAGGTGAACCACTTGATTTCCGTTTTCGAAAATACGGACGACGGGTTTATCAGTCACCTCACCAACAACAGCGGCATCGAGGTCCCACTTGCGGAACAGGGCTAGGGCTTCTTGTTCCATCCCCTTCTTCACCACCACCAGCATACGTTCCTGAGATTCGGAAAGAAGGATCTCATAAGGCGTCATCCCCTCTTCGCGCCTAGGCACCCGAGACAAGTCGAGGTCAATTCCGGTTCCGGCGCGACCTGCCATTTCAAATGTAGAACAGGTGAGTCCCGCCGCCCCCATATCCTGAATACCCACCACCCAGTCCTTTTTCATCAACTCTAGGCAGGCTTCGATAAGAAGTTTTTCGGTGAACGGATCGCCCACCTGAACAGTGGGCCGTTTCTCTTCGGACGAGTCATCGAATTCGGATGACGCCATGCTCGCCCCGTGGATACCGTCGCGTCCGGTCTTAGATCCGAAATAGATGACTGGATTCCCCACCCCGGAAGCGTTACCGAGAAAAATCTTGTCGGATGGAACTAAACCAAGACAAAATACGTTGACTAGGATATTTCCGTTGTAGCAGGGGTCGAAATAGATTTCCCCGCCAACCGTGGGAACACCGGTACAGTTACCATAACTTGAAATTCCATCGACGACTCCATTGAGGAGAAATCGAGTGCGTGGATGATCAGGTTCGCCGAAGCGTAGTGAATTTAGCAGAGCGATGGGACGGGCCCCCATGGTAAAAATATCGCGAAGAATCCCTCCCACCCCGGTCGCCGCCCCCTGATGAGGCTCGATGAACGAAGGATGATTGTGGCTTTCGATCTTAAAGATCACCGCCAGCCCGTCCCCGATATCGATCACTCCAGCGTTCTCGCCGGGCCCCTGCAGAACGTGGGGGCCTTCGGTCGGCAGTGTTTTCAGGTGGTAGCGTGAACTTTTATAACTGCAATGCTCACTCCACATCACCGAAAAAATTCCAAGCTCGGTGAGGTTGGGCGCGCGGCCCAAAAGATCCTGAATACGCCGGTACTCCTCCAGCGTCAGGCCATGCTGGCAAACGATATCAGGTGTGATGTCGGGAGATGATCGAACTTTCACACGGAAACTCCGTTCTGGCAGGAGTGAAGAATCGACTTGAATATGAGTTGTCCGTCAAGATTGGGCCAGGCCGGGTCGGCGCAACGTTCCGGATGGGGCATCATGCCCATTACGTTTCCGCCTGCATTGATAATTCCCGCAATGTTACCTACCGAGCCGTTGGGATTGAATTCGTCTGTCACCTCACCTGCCGGGCCACAGTACCGTAAAACAACTTGGCCGTTCTCTTCAAGCCTGTGGAGTTCTTCGGGATCGATGAAATAGCCCCCTTGGTGATGGGCAATGGGAATATTTAACACCGAACGTTCCGCACACTTTTGGGTAAACGGAGTCTGCGCATTTTCCACACGAACCGATACGGTCTTGCAAATGAACTTCCTGGAGTGATTCTGCATAAGAGCGCCGGGAAGAAGCCCAGATTCCACAAGAATCTGAAATCCGTTACAAATTCCCAGCACTTTTCCTCCGGACTCGGCGAAACCGATCACTTCCTTCATGACCGTGGAAAATTGAGCAATGGCTCCGGCACGCAGATAATCTCCGTAGGAAAATCCACCGGGCAGAACAATGAGATCGAACCGGGAAAGATCTTGACCGCCTTTATGCCATATCCACTCAGTGTGCAGCTTGAAAACGTGCTTGAGGACATGGAGACAATCGTGATCACAATTGGAACCTGGAAATACGACGACGCCGCAATTCATAACCAGTCAGGGTATAAAAGTGAGGATCACTCTGCAGAGTCCAGAGTAAATCGGTAGGATTCAATAACTGTATTTGCAAAGAGTTTCTCGCACATCTCTTTGACGCGAGTTTGCGCTTCTTCTTCTGAAATGCCGTTCAACTGGACCTCCATGTATTTCCCCACTTGGACTCCAGCTACCTCCTTGTATCCAAGGTCGCTGAGTGCATGGTGGACGGCCTTTCCCTGAGGGTCCAGAACGCCTTTTTTAAATGTCACATGAATTTTTGCCAGCATTTCGGAGCAACATTATCACACGGCCCAAACATTCGTCCATTCTATTTTTTAACCCCCAAAAATCCAACCGGCTTGTTAGTAGTTCACCTCTCAACGTCCTATTGAACGACCCATTAACTCTAGGGTTACGAAGAAAATAAAGCCTCAAAATCATGACCGCTCAACTTGAGCTTGAAAAATACTTGTTGAAGGACTATAAACCAAAGGTATCTCTAGCGAAAACTACCGCTTAGCCCAGCTTCACTTGAAGGCTTACATTCTCGAATAATTACTCAGTGGAGGTATTTAAGATATGGATTTTGGTATAAAGAACAGGCTTTCACGTATATTCAACCCTGAGACAGGAAAGACTGTAATGCTCGCTGTTGATCATGGGTATTTTCAGGGGCCAACAACCGGCCTCAAAAATCTCAGGGAAACCATCACACCGTTGATTCCACATGCAGACTGTCTCTTTATAACAAGGGGAATGCTCAGAAACACCGTTGACCCTGCC
>CAZVZT010000172.1:0-2949 GCA_964631515.1 uncultured Nitrospinaceae bacterium | reverse complement strand
GACGCAGGCTGAATTTGAGCGTGTGATGGGGACGAACCCGTCACAGTTTAAGGAGACCAGTCGCCCCGTAGAAAAAGTGGCTTGGGGAGAAGCGAAGACCTTTTGTGAGAAGATGGGCAAACGCCTTCCAACAGAGGCGGAATGGGAGAAGGCAGCACGCGGGGGGAGTACGGCTCGGTATTATTGGGGCGATGAGCCAAAGGGCGGTTACGCCAATTTTTGCGACACGAACTGTGAATTTAAGCAGAGGGTCAAAGCAGCAGATGACGGTTATGCAACGACGGCTCCAGTGGGCAGTTATAGGGCGAATGAATACGGATTGTACGATATGGCGGGGAACGTGTGGGAGTGGATAGCGGACTGGTACGATGGAAAATATTACCAACAAGAGAGCGTTAAAAATCCGAAAGGACCGTCTAGCGGCCAATCCAAGGTTCTCCGTGGCGGATCGTGGGGTGGTAATCCGAACAATATGCGAAGCGCTAACCGCAACTGGAATGATCCCTCTAGACGCTACGGCCTTTACGGGTTCCGCTGTTCTCAATATTCCCCTGCTCCGGTAAAATAGAAGGGGGGCGGAATGAAAAGAATAGCTCAATATATTTCGAGGGTTCTATGAACAGAAGATGGGGTATTGGAGCTGGTTTTGTTTTTGCGGTGGTAGCGGTGGTCATGTTTGGATTGGGGCAGGGGGATGCTTCTGCTGGAAAAATAAAATATGTTGAAGGAGAGTTTGTAAACGGTGGATCAATTTCTGGAGTGGTTAAGTATAAAGGACCTCTAAAGGATGTTCGCATAGATTTAATGAAAGAGAAAAACGGCGAAACCTGTTCCAAGCATCCAGAAGCTAAAGATGGGGTGCGGTTTGATCGTAAGATTCTCAGATCAGACGATTTTTTGCAAAATGCCGTGGTATTTATAGAAAATATTGAAAGAGGAAAAGCATGGGGAAAAAGGAGTGTTAGTGTGGAGGGAGAAGAAGCAGGTTTTACTAATTTTCATTTTAAGAATTGCGATATTTCCCCAAAAATTACTATCGTCAGGAAAACCGGTAGGGGAGAAACAGCTGGGAACCTGACCGTGACCACCCATGATGGTGGCGTGCTGCATAACCCTATCGGATACTTGGTTGCAGGTGCCAGTCGAAAAGTCCTGTTCAATAAACCGCTATCTTCTGAGGTTTTAATAGCGGATGTAACAAAATCGTTGAAACGATTTAAGACGAAAGACAAACATTTCTTTTTGCAATGCGGTCAGCACAATTACATGGAGGCTGAGGCGAGAATTGTTTGGAATCCTTATTTTTCGGTTACAGATTCAACCGGGTCATTCAAATTGAATCAAGTTCCAGCGGGAAAGTATAAAGTGACAGCCTGGCATCCATACGCAGGAGACCATACTCAGGAAATCCTCATAACCCAAGGAGCCGACACCAATGTCAGCTTTGAGGTTAAATAGGATCCCCTGATTTCGACTTTTAACTCTAAACCGACCCCCCTAGTTCGGGGTAGGCCCGAAACCTGCTGGGAGCAATTTCCCCAGTGGTGTCCTCTTCTCTCCTTTCGTGGCAAGGAAAGAGCGACTTCCAATAGGCACGAATCGCTTGCTTACGACTTCGCGCCCTTCATCTGAAAGAACCCATTTGAGAAAGTCCCTGACTGCTCCCTGAGGCGGTCCATAGGTGGTTAAATACAGCACCCGCCGGATAGGATAGCCTGACTGGTGGTCGAGTGGGTCCATTCCGCTTATCAGAAGTGGCCTCACCTGGTCAGTGTTTGCCACAAATGAATAACTGGAGTGACCTATACCCCCCTTGTCCAGATTCACGTTAAGGACCACCCTGTAATCCGGCCGGATCACTTCGCTGTTTGCCCCATACTCTGTATCCCTCAGGATATGTTTTTTAAAGACATCCCTAGTGGCGGATTCCTTGCCGACTATGTAAACCGTAATAGGCCGGTCTTCTCCCCCAACTTCGCTCCAGTTCATGATTCTTCCCGCAAAGATTCCCTCAAGCTGATCCGACGTTAATTCTTTCACTGGGTTTTCCTCGTGAACAATTGCGGTAAGCACGTCATGGGCAAAGGGAATAGGGAAAAGTCCCCTTTCGGCAAATAGGGGGTGAATATCTCTTGCGACGCCTCCTATGTCACAGGTTTTTGCAAGAGTACAAATTTCGCCGCCATTGCTTTCCGAAAAAACACTAACTTCAATTACTGCTTTTTTATACACCTCTGCTGCGTCCTTCATAAAAAGTCCTGCCGTGGACGACCCTTCATATTTGATGACCGGATTCCCGGCAGCCAACGAAGGCAGGCTGATCATTAAACAAAATACCAGCAATTTTTCTAGTTTTCCCATAACACGGCCCTCCCTCACACTGATGCGATTCCTAACGAAAGAACACCTTCATGTTTACGACGAACTGGCATGAAAAGAGCAACGCCCCGCTCCCTACCTTTTACGGCGAGGAGGGGGCGCGACTCCCCAACAGGAGACTACTGGCGTCCAAAGAATACGACACCCAGTCTGCACTCTATCGACCTGCTTCCCTAAAAGGTATCCAGAAAACTCTTACATTTCCATAAGACAAGAACCCAAGCGAGCCATAAAGCCTGTTTCCGATCTCAAAAGACTGTGAAGACTCGGACGCTATCGGAAACGACCAGCAACGCGAGACAGGTTGCGAAAAAGAGCGACCCGCCCGCCGGGATATCTTGGGGAGTGAGTGGCCGGGGGCGGGTCCAGTTCTACACCAACCTAAGGAGGTTACAGAACGCCCTACGAGCATGGCGTTCATGGTCGCAATATATGCTTTTATTCCGATTCTGCTGTAGGATAAATTCCGTTTTTTTCTATGGGAAAAAGACTACAAACTGACTGGAATTGGAGTCAGAAAAAACAGGGTTTAATTAGATTTTAAATCCGCCTTACGCAGTCTGTTAACTA
>CAZVZT010000171.1:0-2951 GCA_964631515.1 uncultured Nitrospinaceae bacterium | reverse complement strand
GCAGAAATTCATCCCAGCGCGGAACTGGGAAATGATGTTCGAGTCGGTCCCTTCACCAGTATTGGATCCGATGTGCGGATTGGAGACCGCACCGAGATCGGGCCCAACGTTCATATAGAATCCGGAACGGTGATTGGCGCGGACTGTCGTATTTTTCACGGGGCCTCGATAGGGGGTGATCCACAGGTTGTGGGGGCCAGCGATATTCCTTCTTCAGTTGAGATCGGGGACGGCACCACCGTTCGGGAATTTGTGACGATTCACCGCTCGGCGAGCGAAAACAAAAAAACCGTGGTGGGCAGTGAATGCCTGTTGATGGATTATGTTCATATTGCGCATGATTGTGTTATTGGAGATGAAGTGGTCATTGTGAATGGAACCCAGCTTTCCGGGCATGTTATTGTCGAGGAGCGGGCTTTTATTTCAGGAATGGTCGGGGCTCATCAGTTTGTCCGGTTCGGAAAACTTTCCATGACTGGTGGGATGAGCCGCATCGTGCAGGACATCCTTCCATTTTGCACTGTAGAGGGGAGCCCCGCCAGACTAATCGGCACAAATGCGGTGGGACTCAAGCGAGCTGGATTGGCCCCTGCCGTGCGTGCCGGACTAAAAAAAGCAGTCCGCTTTCTGATGCAGGATGACTTAAACACGACCCAGTCCATTGAGAAGATTGATGGAGAAATTGAAATGTCCAATGAAATTCGTTATCTTATCGACTTTATAAACGATTCGGATCGTGGGATTGTTAAATAGAATAGGAATTTTTATATAATGGCACTGTGTAAAATAGGAGTTGTAGGAGTTGGTAAGATGGGGGAGTACCATGTTGGCGCGCTGTCTGAAATGCGCGGTGCCGATCTGGTTGGGATTGTCGACAGCAATGCGGAGCGGGCTAAAGCAATCGGAGACCGGTATAACATTCCTCATTACACAGAACACAAAGATCTTTTCGGGAAAGTAGATCTCGTTGTCATCGCAGTTCCCACATCGGCGCACTATGCGGTCGGAAAAGATTTTCTGAATGTAGGTGTTCATACCCTGTTGGAAAAACCTTGCGCCAATGACTTGAATCAGGCGCATGAGCTTTTCGATCTTGCTGACAAAAAAAATCTAACCCTTCACATAGGCCATGTTGAGCGGTTCAACGGGGCGGTGCAGGAACTGTTCAAGATAGTGCAGAATCCCATTTTTGTCGAATGTAGACGGATGGGTCCTTTTGCTAGTCGCGTGAAGGATGACGGCGTTGTCTTGGATGTGATGATTCACGATATCGATATTGTTCTCAGTCTCGTTCAGTCCGAAGTAGCTAATGTTAACGTGGTTGGGAGCTCTGTGTTTTCTGGACGGGACGACTTAGTCAACGCCCAGATCGAATTTGAAAATGGGTGTATTGCCAATATCCTCGCCAGCCGGGCCTCGCAAAATAAAGTAAGGACGCTTGAGGTGACGCAAAAGGATTCCTCTATCCTTCTGGATTATACGGAACAGGAAATATTCATTCACAGAAAATCTTCCTCGGAACACCTATTGAGCAAAGACTCCCTTCGTTACAAACAGGAGTCACTGATAGAACGGATTTTTGTGCATAAAGATAATCCGCTTAAACTCGAGCTCAAGCATTTCATTGATTGCGTGACCAATGGCAGCCCACGCAAAGTGGCCGTTGAGCGGGAATTGAATTCCCTTACAGTCGCGTTAAAAATACTCAACCAGTTCAAGTCAGGTAAAACGAACTGACCAGGGTACGAACACCTGCCGCCGGGATCACCCGGCCTTTGATTCCATGAATGATCAGTCTAGGCGAATCGGACTCTTAGCGGGTCTTGGAGAGGTGCCCGTCTATTTTGCCGATCGGGCCATGCACAATGGGATTCGAATCGTTTCGGTTGCGTTCACCGATGAGATCCATTCTCAACTCATGCCTTTTGTCGAGAGGGGATATTCCATTGGTCTTGGTAAGGCGGGAAAGATTTTCCAGACGTTCAGAGACGAAGGTATTACAGATTTGGTGATGTTGGGTAAGGTGGATAAGAGCGTGATTTTCAGGCCCGAGCTCTTTGATTTGCGTGCATTGAAAGTTCTGAAGCAGCTTGTCACCAGGGAAGACAAAACCTTATTGCTTGCTGCTATTCATGAGATGGAAAGGGAAGGTTTCCATGTTCTGGACCAGAGAGAGATTCTTACCGAACTCTTTCCAGCAGAAGGACAGCTTACCCGTCGGAAGCCATCGAAGCAGGAAATGGAGGATATACGGTTTGGGCTCCCTATTGCGAAGCAACTGGCCGATATGGAAATTGGCCAGACGATCGTCGTGAAAAACAAAACTGTCGTGGCGGTTGAGGCAATTGAGGGAACCGATCGGGCGTTAGAGCGGGGATGTGAGCTGTCCGGAGGAAAATGTGTAGTGGTGAAGGTCAGTCGTACCGGACAGGACTACCGCTACGATGTTCCTGGTATTGGACCCCGGACTCTTGAGCTTATGGCAGAGGGTGGAGCGTCTGTTTTGGCCTTGGAGGCGGGGGGGATCATGGTCGTTGATCAGCCTAAAGTGGTGGGGATGGCAGACCATGCTGACATCGCTATGGTTTGCGTTTGAGCGACGCTAGATTGGCGAAGTTGGAAACATTTCTTTTTTCCTCTTGCTTCCAGTAAATATTAAATGAGCGATAAGTCTTATCGGTTTCTAATTGTTGCTGGAGAGGCTTCCGGGGATCTGCACGGGAGTGGACTTGTCCATGCCTTAAAAGTGATCTATCCCAGCTGTCGGTTTTCCGGTCTGGGTGGCAAACGCATGCGTGAGGAGGGGGTGGAGACGTTCTTTGATATTGACCGTATGGGTGCGGTTGGATTCGTTGAGGTACTGAGCGATCTTTCCCACTACTGGAACGTCTACCGCGTACTTGCTGGTGAAATCAGCAGCGGAAAGTACGATGCCGTCATCCTCATCGATT
>CAZVZT010000170.1:0-2954 GCA_964631515.1 uncultured Nitrospinaceae bacterium | reverse complement strand
CGAATCCCTAATCCCTTCCCTTCATGGGCCCCTTCGATGAGCCCAGGAATATCCGCTGCCACGAACGTCGAGAAATCATCCAGTTTAACAACACCCAGGTGAGGTACTAGCGTGGTGAAAGGGTAATTGGCAATTTTGGGCCGAGCATGGGAAATTTTGGAGATAAAGGTCGATTTGCCTGCATTGGGAAGACCAATGACCGCTACGTCAGCTAACAGTTTCAGCTCCAGAAACAGTTTTTTCTGCTCGCTTGGTAGACCCTTCTGGAATTGTTGCGGAGCACGGTTGCGTGCAGATTTGAACCGTGCGTTGCCACGTCCTCCTTTTCCCCCATGGCAGGCGACATATTGGCCTCCGTGTTCGGTGAGGTCGACGCATAGGTCCCGTGTGGCCTCATCCCTGATCAGAGTTCCTACCGGAACTTGAATGACAAGATCCTTTCCTTTCTTACCGGTCATCAACTGGCCCCGGCCCGGCTTTCCATTTTCGGCCCGGTAAATACGCTGATACCTCAGGTCGGTGAGGGTCGTTAAATGCATATCGGCTTCGAAAATGACACTGCCGCCATCGCCACCATCACCGCCGTCTGGGCCACCCCGCGGTACATACTTCTCCCTGCGGAAACTGGAGCATCCAGCACCGCCGTCACCGGCCTGAATCGAAATGGTCACCTCATCGACAAACATGGGGTTGGCTGAGTCAGCCTCAAGAAAATAAATAGTTTAATTTAAAAAGGGCTGGGCAGGTACCGCAGACTCTTCTTACCGGGAAGCAAAACATTGGGTGGGGTGGGCCGCATCACAACAACCGATGCAGAAAGAAACCGGCTAACCGATGGGATAAACGCTAATCTTCTGTTTCTTTCGGGTTTGGTTTTCAAACTTCACAACACCCGGAATCACCGAAAAAATGGTGTAATCGCTCCCGAGCCCAACGTTCTTCCCGGGGTGAAAATGGGTGCCGCGCTGACGGACGAGGATTTCCCCGGCCTTGACGATCTGGCCACCGTACCGCTTGACGCCCAGCCGTTTGCCGATACTGTCCCTGCCGTTTGAAGTACTCCCTTGTCCTTTCTTATGGGCCATAAAGTCTACTCACTTTTTTGATATTTCTGTGATCTTGAGTTGAGTGAACAACTGCCGGTGTCCGTTTTTTCGGCGGTAACCCTTCCGGCGCTTCTTTTTAAAAACAATAACCTTCGCCCCCTTACCCTGCTCAGTCACTTCGCCGATCACCTTGCAACCCGGCAGGTACGGGGAGCCCGCTTCAACGCTCTCTCCTTCACCAACCATCAGGACCTGTTCCAGAGTGACGGTATCACCAATGTTGCCGTCCAGCTTCTCGACTTCGATCAGGTCCCCCTGGGAGACTTTGTACTGTTTACCACCTGTAGTTAAAACCGCAAACATCAATAACTCCTTCCAATCCAATTTCTTGAATCGCTTCTGCAAGCGCAGCGATCCGTTCGATTCATCTCTATTGAAACGAACCACGAATCATAATTAACCCATCACTTTTTGTCAAGCTTTTGCAGGGACATCCGATAAGGAAACATTAAATTTTTGCCTAGTATTTACCTTTAACCTCCTGCCCCATGTTCTGGGTGGGACGAAAACGGACTCGGAGGAAGGAGCCCGTGGTACATCAGATCCCGAGAAAGACCCCTTGATCCGGTTTCGGCCGAAATGTTATAAAGGGACTCGCCTTCTGCCTAAAACCGACCATATGTCTTTGAAAGATAAGCATAAATGGGACACCAAATACGGGGTCTCTGAGTATATCACCGGTAGCGAGCCCTGCGAATGGTTGCAAAATAACGCTGATCTACTCACTGGAGAAGGTCGAGCGCTCGATATTGCCGCCGGGGAAGGCCGAAATGCCGTTTTTGCCGCCGAAAAAGGGTACGAGGTTCTGGCTATTGATATTTCAGAAACCGGACTCGATAAAGCCCATGCCCTAGCGGATCAGAAAAAAACTAAGCTCGAAACCCAAGTCGTCGACTTGGATGAGTGGAAATTTAAAAAAAACGCGTTCGACCTGGTTCTCTGTTTCAATTTCCTGGACCGTCGGATCTTTCACGAAATCAAAAACACACTCAAGCCCGGGGGACTTATTTTTTGTGAAACGTTTACGGTCGATCACCTCAAGCACAGCGACTTCAAGCGAGAGTGGGTACTGGAACACAACGAACTATTGAACGTCTTCAGGGAATATCACATTCTTAGATACCGGGAAATGGACCGTGATGAAAAAGCGTTTGCTTCCATGGTAGCCCGAAAAAAAAATGACGCGTAAATCAAACACTGGTTTTCGGTGGTGCGCAGGCACTCTGACCGTACTTCTGCTAGGGCTTTTATTTGCAGGATGCTTCACTGCTCAGGAGAAGCGGTTGGAAAAGGGGCACCTCAATCTTGTGTACCGGGACAACTTCTCAGCAGGACCGGATATTAGAGACCTTCGCCTTCAGCATCCTATCGACATCACCCGCGAGGAGGTGCAGGGCCACCTACTCTCTCTCCGTTACCAGGAACTGTCACTTCTAGGCAAAAGAAGGTATGTCTTTTCCAAGGATTCTGTTCGCGAAATCACCCCGTTACTCACCAAAGCATTGAACCGGATGCGCCCAGACAAAATTTTATATTATGAAGTCGACACACCCCGCGGAACAACGGCGGGCTCCGTATTCCGCGCCGGGGGGCAAATCCACTGGCGGTTCGATTCGATTAAAGGGGCGAGGTTTTCGGGCCAATACAGTGCGTTTCCTGGATGGAGAGATTCCAATTGGCGGCTGGTTCCAAAAGACGGCCAGCGCTACGGTCAGGCCAAAGGCGTTTTCGGAAAAAGTATTCAAGAAAACTGGATTATCGCAAGCTTCCACCTACCCGTAAAACCAAAACGCAACCTTCGGGAACGCTCTTCCCAAGCCCCTTCTCCAAAGCAACCCGCGACCCGAG
>CAZVZT010000169.1:0-2962 GCA_964631515.1 uncultured Nitrospinaceae bacterium | reverse complement strand
ACCGGAACCAAGCAGTGCGAAGATAAAAATGGAACGATGTTTCCTCTCGATCCTATTTTCGACGCCGGGTGTGTTCCCACCACCTGGATTAGTGAATGCTCCGACGAACAGACCATCCGCTACGATTTAAAAAACGGCGTGGATACGGTTTATCCT
Organism: uncultured Nitrospinaceae bacterium; assembly: GCA_964631515.1. GTDB lineage: Bacteria > Nitrospinota > Nitrospinia > Nitrospinales > VA-1 > CAJWLY01. The sequence continues at coordinate 2,806 of CAZVZT010000169.1, read as the reverse complement.
GGAAAAGACATCTTTGCGTCCATGCGCCTAGTAAGCAAGCCCGGGGAGGCCGCAGCCACAATTGGAGAAGCCCCTGCCACGCAGCCTGAAGCTGCCGCCGAAAAAGTGGAGACAGGAGAGGCTACTAAGCCGGCCCCTGCCGTGGCTAAGTCGGCGTCTGGTAAGTCTGTTCCTCGTCCTGTCAAAAGAAAACTGTCTGATGAGGACAAGGCGGTTTTGAAGGCTCGGGCTAAGGCTTGGGCCGCCGAGAAAAAGAAATAACTCCTTTCCATCCTTTTTCTATCTTTTCCCTTTAGCCAGTTACTGGCGGTAGCATTCATTTGCCTGCAATTGCGAATTTGACGATAAAGTCACCGCGTTTTTTCCCCCATAAAATGGCCGCGCCCTCACCAGGAAGACGGAGTTCTTCGCCAGTGAGCGTACCTTCCTCCACTTCGATAGTTTTTACTGCATCGAGGGTTTCCACATTGAGAGTCCCTCCCTTTTCAGCGAGTTCGGGAGAGATCAGGGTTTCGGCGTAGATATCACTTTTCTTCCGCTTGAAATTCGGGTGAGGCTCGGTACAGATTTTGAGGAATAAGTCCCCCGGGGGTCCTCCGTTCATTCCGGCGCCACCCTCATCTTGGATGCGGAGGATATATTTATCGGCGACGCCAGGTGGAATTTTCACGTCCAGGGAAACCTCCTTCACCACACGGCGCTTTCCTTCGCAGGTCTTGCAGGTTTCTCCACTGGACTCACCGGTTCCGACGCAGGCACCACATTCAACGTATTTTTCGTAAATATAGGGGACTGCTCCACCCAAGGCGACGGTGGTGAAGGGTACGTCGACCATGAATTGCAGGTCAAACCCACGAGTGGGTGCATCGGGATCGGGGGGCGGGGGTTCTTCGGTTGCTGTGCGGTCGAACGATCCATCATACTGGGTGCGACCCCGCGCTTCGTAGTTGCCAAAGCCGTATCCCCAGCGGCCTCCGGGAGGGGGGCTCCAGTCTTCGGTTGTGCGCTTGCGGGAGGGGCCCCGTGACGGGTGCTTCCGGTCGTATTCGCGGCGTTTTTTCGCGTTGCCTAAAGTGCTATAGGCTTCGGATAGGACCTTGAACTGGATTTCCGCTTTTTTGCTGCCGTTGTTGGCGTCGGGATGATATTTCTTGGCAAGTTCTCGGTACTTTTTTTTGATCTCCCTGAGCTTGGCGTCTCTGGCGACTCCCAGAATCTTGTAATAATCCCTTCGAGGCATAATGTCCTTTGCCTGGGGCGGTAACGCGTCCCTTAAATTTTTTCTAAATAAAGGTGCCTGCTATTTTATAAACTTTCAGGAATGGGTTCAACCGGCTATCGGGTTTCACTTTGTTTGCAGGGTCACTTCCCCAGAATCAAACGCTTTCTCGCCTCCCCCTTCCGTTTGCACGATAAGCCGACCTGAATCATCCAGGCGCATTGCAATCCCACGGGTGATGTCCGATCCGCGGGTGATGATGACCTGTCTTTCGAACAGGTCAGTATTGAGAGCCCATTTTCGGAGCGTCTCCTGGCCGTCATCTGTCAGGTAGGCCTGATATTCTTGGTCAAGGTGGTTGAGGAGGGAGCGAATAAGGGATAAACGCTTTACCGGTAACCCGTTTTCGATCAGAAGGGAAGTTGATGTTCCTCTCAACTCTTCTGGAAACTGCTCTGGAAGATGGTTGGTATTGATTCCGACGCCGATAATAATCCCAGTTGTTCCATCTGGAGCTTGAGAATATTCGCATAGGAGACCACATGCTTTTTTTTCATTTATGAGGATGTCATTAGGCCATTTCAGGGTTGCACGCTGGCGGGTGAATTCGTTGAGGGCGGATACGGTGGCAACACCCGCCATGAGGGTGAGGCGGGACAGGTGGCTGAGGGGCAATCGGGGCTTGAGGAGAACGGAAAGGTAGATTCCTTTCTCGGCGGGGGAGTACCAGGTTCGTCCGAACCGGCCACGGCCTGCGGTTTGGGTTTCAGCGATGGCGACCAACCCTTCCTCGGCGCCATTTTCCAAATATTTCTTGACCAGTTTGTTGGTGGAGTCGACCTCAGGCAGTAGTAGAACTGTGGATCCGATGAGGGTGCAGTCCAAGTTGTCCTTGATTTCTGTGGCATCGGTTTTGAAGTCGTAAGTCAAGGTGGATCCCCAACTTGGGAAAAGGGAGATAAGCGGGTTTCAGGGTGGATTGTAAGGATAAGTTATCAGGATTCCAACTCAAAATACCTGATTCCAGCCCCTTGCCGAGGGGGGGTGGGTGGGGAAACCTCAAAAAAATCGATTGAATTGTGGCTAAAATACTGCTAAAAAGCGTTGATCGAAAAAGCCCTGAACCCAAACCGAACAGGACTGAGTCTTCTATTCTTAAATGAGGAGAGAGTTAGAATGAAAAGAGTCGCCGGCGCAATAATCGTATTGATGTTAGGTATGTTCGTGATATCAGGTTGTTTCAACCAAGAGTGCCCGCACGGTGTATGTACGCCGGAGGCCAGCCCCAACCCTGATAAAGCAGCTGAAGCTCCTGCTGGCGAAGAGGCCCCTGCTCAATAAAAATAATCCTATTGAAAATACGAGTTTTCTCCGGAATGAGTGGAGAGGGCAGGTGTTTTCGTTGTAAATTCGTTTTCTGGGTTATTACGGATTCTCCGGAGGGGCGGTACTGCCGAGTACTGAATGGATGCTGTCCCGTGCCTCCGGGGTCAACTCTTTTGCCTACTCAGGCCTCGTTTCCTTATCCCCATTCTGTTAAATTTACCCGCCTGCGTTGAGGCGTGACCTCCAAATAAAACCTTAAGC
>CAZVZT010000168.1:0-2967 GCA_964631515.1 uncultured Nitrospinaceae bacterium | reverse complement strand
AGAATATTGTCACCAATGTCGCGAAGCTTTATGACAAGAATGTGATTCAGGGAGTCCAAGTTGTTCTGCAGTAATTTCCCCCCGCGAACATAATGTTCGTAATATCGCAGATAACCCAGAAACTCTGCTGCAGAGTCGAGCAGGGCGAACATTGCACCCTCAAAACCTTCCTTAAACCCTTTGCGTAAAAAATAAATTTTGGAAAACCTTGCCACTGCAGAAGCAGTCCCGCGAAAAATAATATTCTGAAGACAGCTCGTCAGGCGGTCGGACCGCTCCTTCGCCTCTTCCATTATTCTGTGAGTACAGTCTGCCAGCGTGTCCTCTGCATAGCGGATTAGTTCCCCGTTGAGGTGGATCTTTTCTTGCGGAAGGGAATCGATGGACGTGATGCCGCCATCTGGCGGAATATGAATCAGCCGGGAAGGTTTGGCGTTGGATAAGTCCAACGGGTACTTCAATCGTTTTTTCAAAAAAACCGTTGTGCGGGGCAGCGGACATTGATAGGAGCTATCTTTCTGGGCTCCAGATAGCTCAACAATGGATTTTCTCAGTTTCCCGGTCACGATTTCGTTTGAGCGTATAAGCAGAATCCACCGCGCATTTATCTGGGTTAACCCGATATCCCATCGGTCTTGGGTATGGGAGGCGGAACACACGTGCGTCGATACATTTAGTGTTTTGGCGATCTGTTTCGCGGGGTTGCTTTCTGAGGAAAAGACCACCGTGATTTGTGGAACCCAAGAAGTTAAGGCTTTGAGACATGAGCGTAGTTTTTCCGGGTGATCTTCGAATGAGATCACAGCGCCTAGATCGGGTCTGGATGTTGGCTCGTTCACGAGATCGAAATAAAAATGGTGGGTGAAATGTACCTCTTCTGTACCCTAAGTGGATTCCTTCTATAGAAACGACCAGCAGACTGAAGCCGTGTCCCTCTATATTCAGTAAGGGGTTAGATCGGTCGTAGAATTAAAAACGTTTTTAATATACTTTCATGTAGAGAACTACAGCTATTTGGGCGAATGCTTGGTTTTTTCGACTTCCTTGAAGGTCAGAGATTCTTTTAAGAATCGACTTGCTCACACTGGTATGCTAGATTATTTGCCAACCACTTGCAACTGACCGTTCACCCAGTTTGACCTGAGTTCCTGCCTTGAAACCGCTCCACATCCTTCACACTGAAGCCGCCGCCGGGTGGGGTGGCCAAGAGATTCGAGTGTTTCAGGAGACCAACATGCTCTTGGAGCGAGGGTACAGGGTTTCGTTGGTGTGTCAGCCTGGGAGCCCACTGGAAAAACGGTGCCGGTCGCTTGCCGGTCTATCTTTCGACTGTCGATCCATTGATATAAAAATGGGCCCAGGCGCGTTTTTTTTGCTTTACCGTTACTTGAAAGAGAGGTGCCCTGATATTGTACATACCCACAGTTCTAGCGATAGTTGGCTTGGTGGGTTGGCGGGCAGGTTCGCCGGTATTCCCGTGGTGCGCAGTCGACATGTATCACTTCCGGTTAATGATTTTTTCCCCAATCATCTTTTATATTCGTATTTTCCTAAGCGAATCATAACTAGCGGTACAGCAATTTCGAAGACGGTTACTCAAATCCGTGGTGTCGATCCAAGTAAAGTGGTATCCGTTTCTGCGGGGGTAGACTTGCGCCGATTCGATGCGGCCCTTTCCGGCGATGTGATCCGTGCAGAGTTGAAGGTTCAACCCAGCCAGCCTCTAGTTGGAAAGATCGGTGTCATTCGCGGCTGGAAAGGTTACGACGATTTTCTTGAAGCTATCCCCATAATTCTGGAGAGGATTTCCGAGGCGCGGTTTGTGATTGTGGGGGATGGACCGGGTTTTGAGCAGATTCGGTCTAAAATCCGGGCCGCGGGACTAGAAGATAAGGTAACCCTTTTGGGGTACCGGGAAGATGTACCGGAAATTATGGCAGCTCTGGACGTACAAGTTCTGGCTTCGTTCGCCGGTGAAGGCACCCCGCAGGTGATCCCGCAGGCGTTCGCCATGAGAACCCCGGTAGTTGCAACCTCGATAGCCTCGATCCCAGAGCTCCTGGGTAATGGCGAGCGTGGAGTTCTGATCGAACCCAGAAATCCTCGGAGTCTTGCCGAAGGCGTGTTGAAACTAATTGATGATCCCGACCTTGCAGTTCGCTTGGCCGAAAATGCCCACTCGTTTTGTCGCAAGGAATTGACCGTGGATAAAATGATAGATGCTACCCTTGCTGTTTATGAAGCGGTAGTGTCTTCTTCTGCCAAATAGCCGGTCGAATTCCGTCACGATAATGAAAATTGCCGTTATTAGACAAAAATACGTGAACTACGGAGGCGCGGAGCAGTTCGTTTCTGAGTACACCACCCATCTTGCCGAAGCCGGACACGAGATTCACATCTTTGCCCATCAATGGACCCCTTCCGTCCACCCGAACATCCGAATTCACCCTGTCCGGGCGTTCACACTTAATTCATTTTTTCGAACCCTTTCGTTTGCCTGGTTCGCCGCGCGGGCGGTGCGCCGGGAATCCTTCGATGTCGTTCAGAGCCACGAGCGCACGTGGTGTCAGGACGTTTATCGCGCTGGGGACGGGTGCCATCGGGAATGGCTGGAGAGGAGGTCAAACTATTTGTCTCCGCTCAAAAAATGGTCGTTCCGGTTTAATTTGTTTCATCAGTTGACCCTGAAATTGGAAAAACATATTTTTGAAAGCGGGCAGTGTAAAAAAATAATTGCCATATCCGAGATGGTCAAGCGTGACATTCTGAAACACTACTGCCTACCGGCAGAGAAGGTTGAAGTCGTATATAACGGCGTGCGGTTGGATAGATTTCACCCGGATAACAAAAGGCGTTACCGGAATGAGGTGAGGGAGAGGATTGGAGTTCCCGGGGACGTTGTGATGATTTTGTTCGTGGGCTCCGGATTCGAACGCAAGGGATTAGAATATCTAGTCCGGGCGGTTG
>CAZVZT010000167.1:0-3010 GCA_964631515.1 uncultured Nitrospinaceae bacterium | reverse complement strand
AAGGAAAACACTGAGACCCGCCCGCCCAATTACTTCTTCATTGATATTCAATCAGATCAGACCGAAACATTCATCCGCACACTCGACCGCATCGCTCCGGAAGCGGAGCGGACCCTCACGCCGCTGATCCGTTCGCGGTTTCACGGTATCGACGGCCGCCTCGCTGAAAACTGGAAATATCAAAACAAGCCTAAGGAAGAATGGTTTGTCACCCGTGAGTTCGTAACCACACACTCGGAGGGTGGCGACCTGCCAAAAGACAACGAAATCGTTCAGGGCACGTGGTGGGACGTAGAAAGTTCCTCCGTCGCGCAGGTTTCGCTGGAAGAAGACGCAGCCAGGCGGCTCGGAGCAAAAATCGGGTCCCAACTCACCATGGATATCCAAGGGATCAAAATCACCGCGCCAGTCACCAGTATCCGCAAGGTCAACTGGCGCAACATGCGCACGAATTTTTACATGATATTTTCTCCTGGTGCTCTTAAGGGCGCACCGGTCACCCATGTTTCTACCGTACACGTGCCCGAGAGTAAGGAGCTGTTGCTCCAGCATGCCATGGTCGAGGCGCTCCCCAACATCACCGCACTCTCCACCCGGGACATCGTAACCACGATCGAAAACGTGGTAGAAAAACTGAAAACCCTGGTCGATTTCATGTCTGTGTTCACCATCGCGGCTGGGCTGGTCATCCTTGCCGGCTCCATCGTGTCAACGAAGTACCGCAGGCTCAAGGAATCAGCCGTACTCAAAATCCTAGGCGCGAAGCGGAACAAGGTGGCATCGATACTTGGGGTAGAGTACGCGACGATCGGCATCATCGCGGGTGTCGTTGGCGTCGGATTATCATCGGTTCTGTCATGGGCGGTCATGAAGTATCTCGTAAAAGCACCTTGGAACGCGCAACCCGGCGTCATGGTGTGGGCTTTGGGGGTTGCCGTCCTCCTCACCACCCTCACCGGAATCTTTGCCAGCCTCGATGTACTTAAAAACAAACCTTTAAAAACCCTGAGACAAGTGGACGGATAAACCAAATCCCCCACAAAACCGAGAGCATCTCAATCAGAGCGTGGGGAGAACCTGTTTTTTTCTCTTTACCGAGGCGATCCATTAGTTATTTTTTCAGTTTTCCAAGCGAACAGGGGGAGGGTCATCTGCGTTCATCGATACTGCCAATCGTGCTAGTCTGCCTGTCATGAAGCACGTCATTCCAGTTCTATTTTGTCTTACATTTCTGGCAAGCTCGGCAGTTTTCGCCAGCGATGAGGTTTTAATTCCTGCCGGTGCATTCCTGAGAGGCACAGATCAGGGAACGGATGCGGAGCGTCCGGTTCACACAGTCCAACTCGATGCATTCTATATTGACAAATACGAGGTGAGCAACGAAGCGTTCCGCAGGTTCAATCCAAGCCATATTTCCAGTCCTTATTCCTCCTGCAAAAAATGTCCGGCGACTTTGGTGAACTGGTACGAAGCGGAGGCCTACTGCGCCCAAGTAGGAAAACGCCTTCCGACGGAAGCGGAATGGGAAAAAGCGGCACGGGGACCGGAGCAAAATGACGGCACCCCCCCGCAAACGGCTCACTTCGCGGGCCCCATGCAAGCAGGAACCGTTTTGGTCGACACACTGGAACCAAATGGATACGGACTCCGACACATGCATGGGAACGTCTGGGAATGGACGTCGGACTGGTTTGACGCATTGTATTACGCGAAGAGTCCGAGGACGAACCCCACGGGTCCCGGTGACGGATACCGCAAAATAGTGCGCGGCGGGAGCTGGTATAATCCATCCTACTATGCCCACGCCGGAATGCGGTTTCGGTTGAAACCAAACGTACGCCTGTTCTCTTTAGGATTACGCTGTGCGCGGACCCCTTGATTTTCTCTGGAGACAGTGATGGTCCCGATTCATTTGAAACAGCCTTGGGAACTTCCCGAACAACAGGTAACCCCGGAAGAAGTTTATCTGAAACGACGGGATTTCCTCAAGACGATGGGACGCGCCAGCCTCGGTGCGGCAGCGCTGCTCATGCTCCCCCCCGGACTGTCCCGCCTGTGGGCAACGACGAATGACGCTCCTGCCCCCCCTCTCCTCACCCCTTCACCTGAGTCAACCGTCTCTCGCTACAATAATTTTTACGAGTTTGGAACAGTAAAAGACAGGATCTGGAAACTCGCGGAATCACTGAACACCGGTGGATGGCAAATTGAGGTGGGTGGACTCGTTCGCAAACCGCAAATGCTTGACGCGGAAAAGTTGATCCGGAAAATGCCAGTGGAGGACCGCATCTACCGCCTGCGCTGCGTGGAGACATGGTCGGTTGTGGTGCCGTGGACCGGATTCCCCCTGAAGGCGCTGATCGATCAGCTTGAGCCTTTATCGGGAGCAAGGTACGTGAAGTTCACGACGTTTCTCGATCCCAATATCGCGCGTGGGCAAAGAAGCAGGTTCTGGGAGCCTTGGCCCTACACCGAGGGGTTGACGCTTGAAGAAGCAACGCATGACCTGACCTTTGTGGCAACGGGAATTTACGGACATTCGCTGCCACCTCACCACGGGGCACCCCTTAGGCTCGTGGTCCCGTGGAAGTACGGGTTCAAAAGCATCAAATCGATCGTAAAAATCGAGTTCACCAAAGAAGAACCGGAAACGTTCTGGCAGTCGGTATCCCCGCTTGAATACGATTTTTCCGCCAACGTGATTCCGCATCAACCCTACGCACGCTGGCACCAGGAATTCGAGCGCATCCCTGGACAGGAGGAAACATTTAAAACCGAACTCTTCAATGGATATGCCGAGCAGGTGGCGCACCTTTACAAATAATGGGATCGTGATGGTACAGTAGGTCAGCTGGCATTTCTCTCCTTTTTTAAATCAGGTGAAATAATGGGATACACATACATGCTTTTGGCGTTGGTTATCGGTTTGCTATTGCCTGTTCAGGTGGGTATCAACGTCGAGTTGGCACGACGCGTCGCGAGTCCGGTCACCGCCGGACTCATCTCCTTT
>CAZVZT010000166.1:0-3011 GCA_964631515.1 uncultured Nitrospinaceae bacterium | reverse complement strand
GTGTGGGATTATGGTCTTGGAGAAAATAAAACAGCTGTCGACAATCTTAAGCAAGCCGAAACTTTCGAGAGGTTAACTGTTATTAAGATGATTGAGAGAAATATGATTTCCTATCGCACTATTTGTTCTCTAATATTTTATCGAGTTTTCGGCGTAGCGTGATTTCGTGCGCTTTGTATATGAAGCTTTCCTCCCCATTGATGTGAACTACCGGAATTCTTTCCTTAAATTGATCGAATAGTTTTGAGTCTGATTCAATATCGGTCATGACCAGCCTTACGGGATAATCCGGAAGCACTCGCGTTACTACCTCCTTAGCCTCGTCGCAGAGAAAACAATCTTGTTTGGTTAGAATTTCGATGATGATGGAATCCGGCATGGAAGAGGGGGGCGGTCCGTTACATCGTATGAGTCATTGTGGTGAACTTTCCCCATAGGACGAGTATGGCGAACAAAAGCAGGGAACCCCACAAAATGACCATGGCGATGGGGCGTTTTTTTGGGTCCGTTTCGGGGCTTCGGTCAACGAAAGGGACGCTTACTAGGGCGACGCTAATCAAAAGCGGTGCAGCTATGAGCGAGGGAACCCACAGGTTTTCCAGTGCGTAAATCCATACGAACTGCCAAGGTGGTTTGGTCACTTCCAGTCCGAAAACCGGTGTGTTGCCCAAAGGTGGTGCGATCACCAGTGCAAGGAGGCAAATGAGGGTGAACGCGCCGACCCCGGCCCGTCGCAGGTAGGCCGTGTGTTGAGTGAATTTTATTGTTTGGGTGTTGCCCGTTTCACCTGGTTTTGACGACAGCTTATGGTACTTCACATAAAACAGGTGAAGTCCGAGCAATAGGATGGTGATGATGGGGAGAAGCGAAATATGTGCCATATAAACCCGACTTAACAGTGGTACTCCCGGAGAAAATTTTTCGGTAAGAGGTGCTCCGAAGATGCCAAATTTGGCTGCAACCCACAGGAAATGATCTAGAGCCTCGTACGCTTCCTGATCCCATTTAAGTACCGTCCCCGTGAACATCAGGGTTATCATCAGTCCCAGAAGGCCGACTCCGATCAGCCAGTTTACTTCTCGAGGTTTTTTGTAGGATGCGGTGAAAAATATGCGCGCCATGTGCAGGATCACTGTGACTGTGAGGATCTCTCCCGCCCAGAAATGGATTCCGCGAAGAAACCACCCTAGGTACACCTGGTCCACAAGAAAATGTATGCTGCTGTTGGCGCGTTCCGGGATTGGGTGGTAGAACTGGGCCAGTAGGATGCCGCTGACGATCAGTACGCCGAGCGAGGTTATCGTCATCCCGCCCAGAGAGTATTTGATGGTGTTGGCGTGTTCGGGAACTTCGTATTCGAGGAGGTGGCACCCTAGTCGTTCTTTTAAGATTTCTCGAAGTCCGCTCACAGTCTTCGCCTCGAATTAGCAGGGCTAGTTTTTTTCGAAGGCCCTTTCCCCGACCCGAATAATGCTCAATATGCCGAAACCTAGTCCGGAAAGAATGGTGATGCCCACCGCCACTCCGTATCCCCGGGAGGAGGGTGAGATCCATTCATGCGTTGCTTTTTCTACATGTGGTTGTTGTTTTGATTCTTTATGCTGTTCGTGTTGCCCTGATTGTTTCGTGTGTTCCTTGCCTTTGAAACGAACCATGGGTTCGCCAAAATCTTTTGACCCTATGTTTCCCAGGGGATCGCCGTCTCCCAGAGGATTGGCGCGAGACAGGGGGGACCCCATTAGACCTGTGTCGGAGGCAGGGGGGGTATTTTCTTCGCCACCGCCTTCGATAGCATAAATAGAATCCTGCAACGCGGGTACTTTCTCAATGGGAGGAGCGGTGAGATTTTCCGGTGTGCCGTGCTCGCCCCCATGAGCAAATGCTATTGCAACAGTTGCAAGCAGGAGAAATATCGTAACAAAAATAACTCGAAGGAACATTGCTAGCTCCTTTGAATGAGTTGGGCAAAGGATTCCATTAAATCATCAGTAGCCCAGTCCCGTGGGCCGAGCGCCTTGTGCACAATGATCCCGTTTTTGTCGATGATAAAAGTCTCTGGAACGCCGGTTGTCTTGTAAGCTTTTCTTGCCACCTCGCTGTCCGGGTCGAGTAGGACGGGGAAGGTGAGGTTGTATTGTTTGATAAACGGATCGATCAGCGACTGGTCTTTGTCGACGCTGATGGTCAACATTTCAAAATCATATTCCTTAAATCGTTGGTATAATTTTTCCATGGAAGGCATTTCCACCTTGCAGGTTGCGCACCACGTGGCCCAGAAGTTGATGAACAGTACCTTGCCGCGGTAGTCCGATAGTTTGACCTTTCCCCCATGTAATGCAGGCAACTCAAACTGGGGTGCTAGAAAGGCTTCGGCCGGGTACTCCACCTCCCCAGGACGCAGGTCCACCTTATTGAGGGTGACGATGTATACCGAGAGCAGGGCCGTTACAAGAAAGGCGTAGGGGATATAAACGCTGGCGGGTTTCTGTTCGATGGCAGTTTCCACAAATCAGACTCAGGTTCGCAGTGGTTTGTAAGGGCGATAGAACTTCTTATCCACGGCGATTACGATTTCATCAAGGGTCTTGCCCTGTTTATACAACTCGTAGGCGTAAAGGACCTCGCCGATGCAGATGCCACATTTGGCGCCGTGTTTATTCGTAAAACAAGTGAGCAGAGTTTTATGGTTATGGTTTTTCTTGCAGTGGCAATAACAGAACTGGCTGTCTATGATCTTGGGAATTTCTGCGGCGATGCGGTAAGCTTCGGCCGCCTCTCCGATGAATAGTGCGGGAGACAGCACGGGCCGGTTCTCGATGAGCGCTCCCGTGGCCGGCGCGACTGGCGTGATATTTGCGGGAGGTTTTGTCATCACATATACGATCGCTAGCACAGAGGCCATGACTCCAACAAAGGCTACGAAGCGAAAGTTTCGTTTTTGCTTGGATGGGTTTTTGTTTTTCCTAGATTTATTTTTACCCATGAGCAGAAAGAATTTAAAACGGGATATT
>CAZVZT010000165.1:0-3011 GCA_964631515.1 uncultured Nitrospinaceae bacterium | reverse complement strand
CAGAAGGAGAGAACACCGAAGAACTACAAAAAGAAGTTCTAGAAATTTTTCATGGAAAAATCTAGCACAAAAAAAAACTTTTTTTAAACAAATTTTTTTTAATCTTTACAGTTATGAGAGTGGTTCGGATTTGGTCTGGCATTGTGAATGGATTTTTCGAGAGGAAAACGGGGGCAGTTAGAATGGGAAGCCGAAATTGGTCGCCGCTTTAAGCTGATTAATGATATGCTCGATCAGCGAAATGCTCGTCAGGCGGGGCTGAGATTTCTCCGGGAGGCGGGCGAATGTATTTTGGAGACTATACGGCAGCGGCGCTTCGAACCATGGTCTGGGTACGATTGTCTATGCAGATGTTATCCTGCCGATTCCTGATAGATTTATAATGCACAGTACAGTGTGAATGAAACAACCTGTTCGGTTAAAAAAAGGCGATACTGTGGGCGTGGTTGCGCCGGCAGGGGTGGTCGATCCGGAGATTCTTGAAAAAGGGCTCGGATCACTTAAACGCATGGGATTTTGTCCTGTGGTGGCTGGGCACGTTTGCTCAAGGGATCGGTATTTTGCAGGAACCGACGAAGAGAGGGCAGGGGACCTGCAGACCCTGTTCGAGAACCCGGAGATCAAAGGTATCTTTTGCGCTCGAGGCGGCTACGGTGCAAACCGGATTCTTTCCCACTTGGATCCTGTAGTAATCCGAAAAAACCCCAAAGTCTTTGTGGGATCCAGTGACATCACCCTGTTACTGTTGTTTCTCGTTCAACAATGTTCTCTGGTAGCGTTTCACGGCCCTATGGTCGCGGGCAATTTTGGACGCTACCCCATGCCAAGATCTAGGGGGCAGTTCCGGGCAATTCTTTCGGGGGACAGGAAAGGAAAGCGGCTTACCGCTAGGGGTGCTCACGTTTTTAGATCAGGTACGGCCGAGGGGAAGGTGACGGGAGGCTGTCTTACTCTATTGTGCCGCTCGCTCGGCACTCCGTGGGAAGTTAAATCCCGCAACCGCATCCTTCTGATTGAAGATGTTAATGAACCGCTTTACCGGATCGATGGCATGCTCTGGCAATTGAAACAGGCCGGAAAGTTTAAAGGAGTTCGTGGAATCGTATTCGGGGAAATGGTCAACTGTCTCCCCTCGAGCCGCGCGGACGGATCGTTCAAGGATGTTTTGCGTGATGTCTTTGCCGACAGTTCTTTCCCTATACTGATGGATTTTCCTTCGGGGCACGGACGGGAAATGCTCACCCTGCCAATTGGAGTTAGCGCCAAGCTGGATGCCAAGGCAAAAACCCTTGATTTCGAAAACTGCGGAGTATTGTGAATGATAGGGGGGGGTTATAACCGGACTGCGACCCCTTTCGCTTTCAGATACCTTTTAGTTTCCCCGATCGTGAATTCCCTGAAGTGGAAGATGGACGCGGCCAAAACGGCGTCGGCTTTGCCCTGAACGACCCCTTCGAAAAGATGCTCCAGTGTTCCCGCCCCACCTGAAGCGATTAGGGGGATAGTGAGAGATTCGGAAATGAAACGGTTGAGTTCCAGGTCATATCCTTTTTTTGTTCCATCGCGATCCATGCTGGTAACAAGTACTTCTCCGGCGCCATAAATTTCCATGAGTCTAGCCCAGCGCACGGCATGGATTCCTGTAGGGTTCCTCCCCCCATGGGTGAAAACTTCGAATATGGGTTCTGATTCGTTCTCTGTCAGGAACAGATCAGGGTGCTGGTCGCACCAGGGTAATTGAGAGTCAACCGCTTTTGTTTCGTGGGCAACCCGTTTAGCGTCGATAGCGACGACGATGCACTGGCTTCCGAAGCGCCCAGCCGCAGTACGGACAAATTCTGGATCGTGCACTGCCGCGGTGTTGATAGCAACTTTATCAGCGCCTGCGTTGAGAAGGTTGCGAATGTCCTCCAAGGTGCGAACCCCGCCGCCCACGGTGAGGGGCATGAAAACTTTTTCGGCGGTATGGGCTACAACGTCCAAAATGATGTCTCGTTTTTCATGCGAGGCAGTAATGTCGAGGAAGGTTAGTTCATCAGCACCTTCTTTTTCATAGGCGGCAGCGATTTCTACGGGGTCGCCGGCATCGCGCAGGTTGACGAAATTGACTCCCTTGACCACTCTGCCATCTTTAACGTCGAGACAGGGAATGATCCGTTTAGCCAGCATGGTGGTCCAGCAACTTCAGGGTTTGGGGGTAGGTAATGTTTTTGTCGTAGAGCGCTTTTCCGATGATGATGCCCGCGATGCCGTTGGGCTCAAGGGTTAGGAGATCTTCGACATCCTTGAGCCGACTCACGCCTCCGGAGGCGATCACGGGTAGGCTTGTGTGGTTTGCGAATTCTCGGATGCTTTTTAGGTTGGGGCCTTGAAGCATTCCGTCTCGGCTGATATCGGTGAAGATGTACCCCGACACGCCACAGGTTTCCAGTTGGCGAGCGAGGTCGGTGGCTTTTTGATCCGAAATCTCCACCCACCCCTTTACGGCAACATTTCCGTCACGCGCGTCGATGCCCACTATGACTTTACCTGGGAATTCCTTGCAGGCGTCGGCGACGAATTTGGGGTTCTCCTGCGCGATGGTTCCCAGGATCACCCGGTAGGCGCCGGCGTTGATATAGGATTCAATGGTTTGGAGATTGCGGATGCCTCCTCCAACCTGAATATCGACGGAGCTGTTGTAAATAATTTTTTTAACGATATCGGCGTTGGCTGGTTGGCCGTTGAAGGCACCATCCAGATCAACCACATGGACGAGTGATGCCCCTTCTTCATCCCAATGGCAGGCCATGGCGACCGGGTCGTCAGAATAGACGGTCTCCTGGTCGGCCAGCCCTTGGGATAGGCGGACGCAACGTCCCTCCTTGATGTCGACAGCGGGTATGATTTTCACTGCTTGCGTATTTTTTTTAGGGATTAAATGGACCTGATTTCTACGGAGGAATAATATCAGATTTTAGTTTTTCGTGGTTTTTTATTATTCAAATACGCGACAGGCATGGAGCGCCTTC
>CAZVZT010000164.1:0-3019 GCA_964631515.1 uncultured Nitrospinaceae bacterium | reverse complement strand
AGGAGGATAAGGAGCAAGAATGGAAATTACCGCAGATATGGTCAAAAACCTGCGCCAGAAATCGGGTGTGGGCATCATGGAATGTAAACAAGCCCTTAAGGAAACTGGTGGTGATATTGAAGAAGCCGTCACCTTCCTTCGCAAGAAGGGGCTGGCGAACGCGGACAAGAAAGCAGACCGGGAAACGGGCGACGGCTCTATTGGTTCTTATATCCATCCCGGCAGCAAGATCGGAGTTCTTGCCAAAGTCCATTGCGAAACTGATTTCGTCGCAAACACCCCCGATTTTCAGCAATTGGTCAAAGATATTTGCATGCACATCGCAGCGGCAAAACCACGGTTTGTTTCTCGCGATGACGTGAACGAAGAGGCGCTGAACAAAGAGCGAGAAATTTTCGCTGCACAGGCTCGGGAATCCGGGAAACCAGAAAAAATCATCGACAAAATCGTTTCCGGAAAGATGGAAAAATTTTACGAGGAAAACTGTCTACTGGAACAAAAGTTCGTCAAGGATACCGACAGCACCATCCAAGAGCTGATAAAACAGCAGATCGCAGTTCTTGGCGAGAATATCACCATTGGCACATTTTCCCGACTTGAAATCGGCAGATGATTTGTAATCATGGATAAACCAGTTTATAACCGGGTTCTTCTGAAGCTGAGTGGTGAAAGCTTGGCTGAAAAGGATGGCGGATTTGGCATTAATGTTGATTCGATCAACAATCTAGCCAAGGAAGTTCTTGCAGGGCAGGGTTTGGGAGTGCAGATTGCCATCGTCATTGGTGGAGGCAATATTTTTCGTGGAGCCACGGCCAGTAGTCTAGGGATGGAACGGGTGACCGGTGATTATATGGGTATGCTGTCCACCATTATCAACGCCTTGGCCCTGCAACATGCTCTGGAAAGTGTTGGCATCAATACCCGAGTGCAGACCGCGATCGAGATCCCCCAGATGGCTGAACCCTACATCCGGAGAAGGGCCATCCGCCATCTGGAGAAAGGAAGGGTGGTGATCTTTGCTTCCGGAACGGGTAACCCATATTTCACGACCGATACTGCCGCATCACTCCGCGCCGTGGAAATAGGCGCCGATGTTATTTTCAAGGCTACCAAGGTGGACGGGATTTATTCTGCCGATCCAATGAAAGATGACTCGGCCACCAAGTTCGAGCATCTGACCTATCTAGAAGTGTTGGAAAAGGGCTTGAAGGTGATGGATTCCACCTCGGTTTCCCTGTGCATGGACAACAAATTACCGATGGTTGTTTTCAATATCCGGGAGAAAAATAGTATCAAGAGAGTGCTGTTGGGTGAAAAGTTAGGAACCGTTGTGGGGGCCGAACTATGACTGAGGAATTGTTTGCAGCTTGTAAAAAGAAAATGGACGACTCGCTGGATCACTTGCGGAAGGAATTGAGCAAACTGAGGACCGGGTGCGCCAATACGGCCATCTTGGAGGGCCTTACGGTAGATTACTATGGAACTCCGACTCCCTTGAGTCAGGTGGCAACGCTCGGGACTCCTGATAACCAGACCATTACCATTCAACCCTGGGACACCTCGATTCTCAAGGATCTCGAGAAAGTGATTCTGGGATCCGATTTAGGCCTCACCCCGTCCAACGACGGGAAGGTCATCCGGTTGAACATTCCACCGCTTACGGGAGAGAGGCGCCAGCAACTGGTTAAGGTCGTTAAGAAATATGTCGAGGACCATAAGGTAGCGATCCGCAACGTTCGGCGCCACTTCAATGATGAGTTCAAGTCTAAAGAGAAGAAACACGAAATTTCAGAAGATATAAGCCACAAGGGACAGGATCGGTTGCAGAAGATTACGGATGAGCACATCGCTACAGCGGATAAATTAGCTCAGGAAAAAGAAAAAGATATCCTGAATGTTTGACGAATGCTCTATAATCAAATCAAGTTCTACCCCAAAGATTAGCGGAAGAAAGAAAACGATTCGAGTTTTATATCCGCTTGTTTATTTCGATGGATCTTTCCTCAATTAATTCACCACTCCTCGAAGAAATCGACCTCAATCGCTTACCTCGGCATATTGCCGTCATCATGGATGGCAACGGGCGGTGGGCAAAAAAAAATTCTCTCCCTAGGGTTCAAGGCCACTGGGAAGGGGTGAAGACGGTCGATCGCATCGTGACCCTGTGTCGAAAACTCGATATTGAGGCACTCACCCTCTACTCTTTTTCAGAAGAAAACTGGAATCGCCCGCCCGCAGAAACTAGCACTCTCATGATGATCCTGGATCATTACTTGAAAAAGGAACTGCGACGAATGAGAGACGAAAACATTCGCTTTAACACCATAGGTCATATCGACGAGTTGCCTGGGGAGATCCAGAAACGCATCGCCCATACCAAGGAATATACCCGGGGGGGCGACGGCATGACGCTTACCCTTGCCTTGAGTTATGGAGGACGGCAGGAAATTCTCGATGCGGTCCGGAAGGTGGCCGAAAAAATTCATACAGATGACCTACGCGTGGAGGACATCGATTATTCCGTATTCGAAGGTTTTCTGCATACGAATTCGCTTCCCGATCTCGATCTGTTGATTCGCACGAGCGGAGAATTAAGAGTGAGTAATTTTCTGTTGTATCAGATCGCCTACACCGAATTGCATTACACGGAAGTCCTGTGGCCGGAATTTCAGGAAGAGGACCTGCTAAAAGCGATTATCGATTATCAAGGTCGAGAACGCCGGTTTGGTCTGACCCAGGAACAAATCGTAAAAGCCTGACCGGCGCCGATTCCACGGAAACGTGATCCACGCTGTGACATGTTAGAGTTGCCAATTATTGTGAAAACCTGAGGGAGGTATTCCACCAAAAACTCCCCATCTACTCCCAGTTATTCGATAGAGGATAACCGTTGACGCGAATTTTAACAGGCGTGATAGCTGTTCCAGTTGTTGTGGGGGTTGTCTATTATGGTTCTCCCCTGCTATTTCTGGTTTTCGTCGCTGCTGTTGTGCTAGCGGCGGTCTACGAGTACTTCACC
>CAZVZT010000163.1:1183-3026 GCA_964631515.1 uncultured Nitrospinaceae bacterium | reverse complement strand
AAGAAATTTATTCCCGTGTTTATCACCGAGAACATGGTGGGGCACAAGCTGGGCGAGTTCTCCCCCACGCGCTTATTCAGGGCGCACGGGGGCAGGTCTAAGAAAGCGGTCACCAAATAAATCATAAGCCGGATACTTGATTAATGGAAGTTAGAGCAGTATTGAGACACACGCGCTTGGCGCCGCAGAAAACGCGACTGGTTGCTCGCCTCATCCATGGGAAAAACGTGGGCGATGCGATGAATATACTCCAGTTCACGCGGAAAAAAGCGGCGCGGGTTCTGCAGAAACTTTTGAAGTCGGCTCTCGCCAATGCCGAGGAGAACCACAAGGTGTTGGACGTGGATGACCTGTTCATCCAACGTGTCTCGGTGGACCAGGGGGTGGTATGGAAGCGGACGATGCCTCGGGCTCGGGGCTCAGCAAACGTGATCCGGAAACGGACGAGTAATATCATCCTCGTGCTGGACGAGAAATAAAAAAGGAGAATTGCGTGGGCCAGAAAGTTCATCCATACGGATTCCGACTAGGTGTCAATAAAACCTGGAAATCGAGCTGGTGTGGGCGTAGAGATTATCCCGACCTGCTTCATGAGGACATTAAGCTCAGGAGTTACATAGAGAAGACATTGTCGCATGCGGGAATTTCTAGGGTCGAAATTGAACGCAGCGCCAATCGAGTGAGGGTGAATATCCACACGGCCAGGCCTGGAATCATCATCGGTAAAAAGGGGCTGGAGGTTGATAGGCTTAAGGAAGAGTTGCAGAAGATGATAGTCGGCAAGCAGGTGAACCTAAATATCAAGGAAGTGCGCCGGGCTGAGTTGGACGCTACTCTCGTTGCTCAGAGTGTTGCGTTACAGCTTGAAAAGCGGATTTCGTTTCGCCGGGCCATGAAAAAGACCGTGCTTTCGTCACTGCGTTTTGGGGCCAAGGGGATCAAAATCCGAGTGTCAGGGCGGTTGGGTGGCGCAGAGATCGCGCGCAGTGAGTGGTACCGTGAAGGCCGGGTGCCACTGCATACCCTGCGTGCTGACATTGATTATGGCACTGCGGTTGCCAGTACCACCTTTGGGGTGATTGGTGTGAAGGTGTGGATCTATCGCGGAGACATTCTTCCGGCGAAGGACGGCGAGGAGGAGATTTCTGCGGGCGGTAGGAGTGGTGCGAAGCGTCCTGCTAGGGTGTGAATGAAGTGAATTATCCAAGCCCGACGACGGTGCTGGAAATAAAAATATAGTCGCAAGATTAGGGAACCTTTGTCATGTTGATGCCCAAAAAAGTCAAATACCGCAAACGCCATAAAGGGCGTATGGGGGGGACGGCGTTTCGAGGTGGTGAGTTGAGTTTTGGTTCCTGTGGACTGCAGGCGATGGAATGCGGGCGTATCACCGATCGTCAGATCGAAGCAGCGCGTATCGCAATGACCCGTCACGTTAAGCGTGGTGGAAAGATATGGCTGAGAATTTTTCCTGACAAGCCGATTTCCAAGAAACCCGCTGAAACGCGTATGGGGAAGGGAAAGGGTGGGCCGGAGTACTGGGTCGCCGTGGTTAAGCAGGGGAGAATGCTCTACGAGATGGAAGGGGTTTCTGAGGATGTCGCCAAAGAGGCGTTTCGGCTGGCGGCCCACAAGTTACCTATTGCAACCCGGGTTGTCACCAAGGGATAACGGAGGCGCCGCTCGGCGGTGTAAGGCAAAGCATGAAAGCACAGGATATCCGAGAGCTCTCTGCAAAAGAGCGGGAAGAAAAGATCGATGATTTGAGGCAGGAATTTTTCAATCTCAAATTTCAATTAGCGACCGGAAAAATAGAAAATCCAAGCCGGCTTAAATTCATTCG
>CAZVZT010000163.1:0-1083 GCA_964631515.1 uncultured Nitrospinaceae bacterium | reverse complement strand
CACTTGAGCAACGGATCTAAGAGAAAAACCATGACTGGGGTAGTGGTCAGTGACAAGATGGATAAAACTCTCGTGGTGCGGGTAGAGCGGAAATTTGCCCACCCCGTTTTCAAAAAAGTTATCAAGACGACAAAGAAGTACAAGGTGCATGACGAAAAAAATGAATGCCAGGAAGGCGATCTCATCCGTATCGGGGAAACCCGTCCTCTCAGCAAGGAAAAACGCTGGCGCTTACTGGAAGTCATTACCAAGATCAGTCCTATTGAAGCTGAAAAGGTTGCACAGTCATGATTCAGTTGAGAACTGTATTGGATGTAGCCGATAACTCCGGCGCAAAAAAAGTTCAGTGCATCAAGGTGCTGGGCGGGTCCGGCCGGAGATATGCGCGTATAGGCGATATCATCGTTGTGGCCGTCCGGGAAGCTGACCCTCGGAGCACGGTTAAAAAGGGCGAGGTCAAAAAGGCGGTAGTGGTTCGGACGAGAAAAGAAATCCGGCGCCCTAACGGGACCTATATCAAGTTTGATGCCAATTCAGCGGTGTTGATCGGTGATAGCCGTGAACCTCTTGGAACCCGTATTTTTGGTCCGGTTGCCCGTGAGTTACGTGCTAAGCGGTTTATGAGAATTCTATCCCTTGCTCCCGAGGTGTTGTGATGTCGGTTGTAGGTCAGAAATTGCATCTTAAAAAAGACGATATTGTCGAGGTTATCTCTGGCCGGGAACAGGGAAAGAAAGGCAAGGTCCTTGCGTTGTTTCCCGGTGAAGGCAGGGTAACTGTTGAAAAGCTCAACATGTGCAAGCGGCATATGAAGTCCGACGGTAAGTCGCGGCAGGCGGGTATTCTGGAAAAGGAAGGCTCTATCCACATTTCAAACGTGCTCATCGTTTGCGATAAGTGTGGTAAGGGGGTGCGCATTAAGCGGAAGAAGCTGGAAGATGGTAAACGGGTGCGCATTTGTCAGAAATGTGGAGAGGTGATCGATAAAGTTTAATATGACGAATCTCAAAACTCTATACAAAGAAAAAGTGCGGGATCGGGTCCAGACTGAATTGGGGCTTAAGAACGTGATGCAGGTGCCTC
>CAZVZT010000162.1:592-3058 GCA_964631515.1 uncultured Nitrospinaceae bacterium | reverse complement strand
AAATTCTTCAAGCAGTTCAGTCTCATGGAGCAGTGGTGGAAGAAATTTCAGATTGTACAACCATGACTGCGCCTCAAGACGGCGTTCTTCCAGATTCGTTTTACGCCACTTCACATCTCCCCACTCAGGTTCGTTTAAAAGGAGAGTGGGTGGATGTCGAAGCCATTGAAATGGACTTGGCTATACGCGTTCGATTTGACCCTCCACAAGCTATGGCAATACCTATGGCTGCGGCCAAAGCAGGAGACAGTATTGTTACAGGCCGAAGCGGCGTTCACGTGTTTCCTTTGGAACGGCCAAAAGGGCGCGACGTGTTTTCTTTTATGGAAGCGCAAGTTTCTTCCGAAAGACCGCATAAACATATTATTTCCGATATTGCCAAGCGCATGCGATTGATTCGGAATAATCGGCAGGCGGCTTTAGCCCAAGGAGCAGAAGCTTTGAATTGCAGCCTTGGGACCAAAGTGCTCCTTGTGGGTGGGCCCGCTATTGTACATTCAGGAGGGCGAGACGTTCTCTCTTGGCTCATTGATGAAGGATTTATTCATGTGTTGTTCAGCGGGAACGCCCTGCCCGCTCATGATATGGAAGCCAGCTTATTTGGTACTTCATTAGGATTTGGACTGAGCGCAGGGTGTATAGCTCCACACGGGCACGACCACCACCTCCACACTATTAATAAAGTTCGCGGAGCGGGGAGTATTAAGCAAGCTGTTGAATCTGGGATGATTAAAGACGGCATTATGGCTTCCTGCGTTCGTCAAAACGTGGATATAGTATTAGCCGGTAGTATTCGAGATGATGGACCTTTGCCAGACGTCGTTACGGATACGATAAAAGCCCAAGGTGCTATGCGAGCCGCGCTTCCTGGTGTGGGCCTGGCTCTAATGGTTGCAACTACGTTACATTCCATTGCCACAGGTAATTGTTTGCCGGCGAAGGTGCCTTCCGTGTGCGTTGATATTAACCCGGCTGTTCCTACGAAACTAAGCGATCGTGGAAGTTTTCAAGCTATCGGACTCGTAATGGATGCGTCATCCTTTCTAAAAGAACTGGCAAGAGAACTCAACTGGCCTGGGTAAAGAATATGGCTCGGTTACTCGTTTGTCCACCTGACCATTATGGGATTGATTATGAGATTAACCCATGGATGCGCGTCTCCAACGCCGCCAACCCGGAAAGGAGCAAAGCTCAGTGGCACAACCTTATGCGGACGCTGGAAGAAGAGATTGGCGTTGTATTGGAAAGGATGACGCCTGTAGAAGGTCTTCCGGATCTAGTATTTACTGCGAATGCAGGCTTAACCCATGATGGGAAAACGGTTATTAGCCGATTCCGCCACCCAGAGCGTCAAGGGGAGGAAGAACACTTTGAGCGGTGGTTTACCGAGCACAACTATTCGGTTATTCCGTTAGGAGGGAAGATTTACTTTGAAGGTGCGGGCGATTTATTGGGATTTCCCGATACCTGGTTTGGAGGTTATCGACAACGGAGTGACATTGCAGCTTACGCTGCTCTCAGTAAAATTTACGGTAAGGAAATCTTACCGCTGGAACTGATCAACGATAAGTTTTATCACCTTGATACCTGCTTTTGTCCACTGAGTGGCGGCGAACTGCTCTACTATCCATCAGCTTTCGATTCTTACGCTCAAGATGTCATTGCGAGCCGCGTCGAAGAACATCGTCGGCTTACTGTGCCCCAGTTTGAGGCTGAGCGGTTTGCCTGCAATGCTGTTTGCGTTGATCGACATGTGGTACTTCCTAGCGGCTGTGGTGAAACTATGGATTTACTCAAACACCACGGTTACACGACTCACCCCGTCAAACTTGACGAATTTTTCAAATCCGGCGGATCGGCAAAATGTCTTACCCTCGCATTAGACTGACCCTTGCATTAGTACGCAAAAGGTTCATGGAACGAAAACTGGCTGATCTCAAAACCGGGAAAGGTGGTCCACTCAAAGTTTTCATTCTCCGACACCTAACCCGAAGCTCTTTTTTTTGCTCGGACCGACATCCGCGGAGGCAAATGGGGGAAGTCCAACAATCCGGCTTCTTGAGGGTGGTTTCTTTAATTTCTGAGGAATAAAAGAAACAATCTTTTTATGCAGAGATTGAATAATATTTTTTTTGAGGTGCGATCGGCTATAAACAATAGCGACTTCCCTTGTAGGGACAGGTGATTTGAAAAATCTAACCTTTTTCTGTATCTCAAGTGTGGACATTCCCATAATGGCCAAAGAGGGAACCAAGGTGTAGCCAAAATTCTTGTCAACTAGACGCTTTAACGTTTCCAAATTACCGCTTTCAAACTCCAATTTATTCCCCTTCAAATCTCGTTCTTTGACCTTTTTACAAATTTCAATTGCCTGATCCCTGAAACAGTGCCCTTCATTTAGCAACCAGATATCATTTAAAGTTAAGTCCTTTTCAGAGATCTTCTCTAACTGATATAACGGATGAC
>CAZVZT010000162.1:0-582 GCA_964631515.1 uncultured Nitrospinaceae bacterium | reverse complement strand
AGATATACAACAAACGGGTCATAAAATAATGGTTGCTCAATAATCCCACTAGAATTCAGAGGGGTTACCAAAATCCCCGCATCAATCTCATCTTGCCTTAACTTTTGGATAATCTGCTGTGTTTGTAATTCTTCAATGATCAAATCAACTGCAGGAAAACTTTTAGTGAAGTTTTCCAAAAAAAGTGGCAGCAAATATGGTGCAAGGGTTGGGATGATGCCTAATCTAAACTCCCCGCTTATCTCGTCGTTCTCGGCTTTAACCAATTCCTCAATTCTTAGAGTTTCTTGAAGCACAGTACGGGCTTGCTCGACAATTTTTTGTCCTATTAAAGTTGGCTCCACAGGCTTCTTGGAGCGGTCAAAAAGGGTTGCTCCTAAACTCTCCTCCAGCTTCTTTATCTGCATACTAAGCGTTGGTTGGGATACAAAACAGAATTTTGCGGCCTCACCAAAATTCCGAAATCGGGCAACTGCCACAATATAGGAGAGTTGAATTATTGTTATAGATTTCATCTATCAGATTATAACAACGATCAATTTGAAATATCAAAAAAACTACCCATAATTAACGTATCACCGT
>CAZVZT010000161.1:0-3119 GCA_964631515.1 uncultured Nitrospinaceae bacterium | reverse complement strand
TGCGCGGTGTGTTTTGGGGGCGAGGTTGCCGCCGAGTCCAAGCCCCGGGGCAAAATAACCATACGGCACGTTCAGAAGGACGATGGTTTTTTGCGGGGGAAGAAGTTGGGGCACCCCGCGAAGCTGGATCCCATGGGCATCAAGAGGACCATGTGGGATCTGCACTTTTTAGGAAAGCTCACGGTTACGAGTGACACTTGGGAAGACCCTGAGCGTGTGTTCGATAAGGAAACCATTGCCCTGGCTTCAGGTCGCTTTGTCAAAAAACTGGGCGCGGTCAAGCCCGGGGAGATCGTTCACTTTTCAATCCACACGAAACGGGGGGAAACTTCCGGGGATGTGTTTGTTTTGGGCCATGCCTTGAATTGGCGTTTCAGTCGAATCCAGGGGATGGACCGTCTGGTGGATCACCAGTCCGTGGCTCAGGAGACGGGCGGAGAAATTTTGGTCAACTGGAAGCTGGAGCCTCGAAAGAAGCAGAAGTATTTTTATTCGCAAAATGCCCTGGGGTTCAAGACCCGGTACGATTACTGGATAACCGTCCCTCTTGAAAATGCCAGGAAAGCAAATTCCAAGTCTGGTTCACCAGGTCATGTAAAAGAAGATGCCACTTTGGAGGGTATCTTTGTTAAAGAAAAATTAAAAATGTTAAAGGAGTGGAAAGAGGAAAACCTGATATCCGATGAAGATTACAGAAGAAAGGTCAATGAACTTTTAGAACAATTCTGAGTTTTTCCGATTGCAATTATTAGGAAAGCTTGAAAAAACCCGGGGGGGATCATGAAAACTGGAAATAAAACTCCACTTTCGCTGGTTTTTTGGGAGATGACTGCGGCATGCAACCTGGAATGTGTGCATTGCAGACGTCTTGAAGTCGGGAAAGAAATGTCCAGCGGGGATCTGTCATTTGAGGAGTCCTGTCAGTTCATTGATGGCCTAGCCCGGGATTTCGATCATAAGCCGGTCCTTGTATTGAGCGGAGGCGAACCATTAGTTCGCCCAGATGTTCTTGATATCGCCAGATATGCTGAGCAGAAAGATGTCCCGGTGGCTCTTGCTTCTAACGGAACCATGATTGACCTTCCTCTGGCTAAGGAAATTGCTTCCGCAGGCATTCGCCGGGTGTCGATCAGCCTCGATGGCGCCTGCGCAGATACCCATGACCGTTTTCGCAAGATGCCTGGATCCTTCGGCAAGGCGATTCAGGGAGTTATGAATCTCGCCCTGCATGATGTTCCCTTCCAAATCAACACCACGATCACCCGGCATAACGTTCACGAGCTTGAAGGCATTTACCGTCTCACTCTTGAACTGGGAGCCGCCGCCCTTCACCCCTTCTTGCTAGTTCCTGTTGGCTGTGGCATGGAGATAAAGGATGAATACCAATTGACCCCCGAAGAATATGAAGAAACCCTTCTTAAAATCCATGATTTTTCTCAGGAAGGCAAACTTCACATACGACCGGTTTGCGCGCCCCATTATTTCCGCATCCTAGCTGAAAAGAGAACCTCGCTTCCGAAACGGAAGGATACCGAAAGCTTCAACCATATGACCAAAGGGTGTCTTGCGGGAACGGGGATATGCTTTGTGTCACATAAAGGGGAGGTTTTTCCCTGTGGTTATCTCCCGACTGTTTGTGGGAATATTCGAGAGCACAGTCTTAGCCATATCTGGCAAAACTCCTCCATCTTTGGTTCCTTACGGGAGCCCGAGCTGTTGGAGGGCAAGTGCGGTATCTGTAAGTTCAAGAGAATATGCTCGGGTTGCAGGGCTCGTGCCTTCGAGGAAGACGGTCATTATCTTGCAGAGGAACCCAATTGCCTGTATGAACCGGAAGTTTCCTGTTGAATTATTCAACTAATCTTATAAGAGCAGATTACAGTCAGGGTTGAGCAGTCAAGCGGGAAATATCGATCGATTTTTTTTATTTAACGGCGGAGGGAGCCATGAGGAGTGCATTTAAAATTTTTGGTCTTATTTTGCTTTCCGTTACATTCGTCCTGGGAACCGGAGAGCTGGTTGCGGCAAAAAAAAAGAAGAAGGATATTAAAATCACCGCAGAGGAAAATGCCCTTTTAGATAAATGGGAAGCAAAGAAGAATGTGAAGGCCAGGAAAAAGACTGTAAAAAAGTTGAGAAAAGTGTTCAAGAAGAAAGTGGGATATGTCGGGTCCGCCAAATGCGATGGAAGCTGTCATGATCCTTATTATGAAGCCTGGAAAGAATCTCCCCACGGGGGTACCTTTGATCTGCTGAAACCCGGAGAACGCAAAGAAGCCAAAGAACGGGTCAAGCTAGATCCCGAAAAAGACTACACGACCACACCTCTCTGTTTGCGGTGCCACACCACTGGGTATAAGCAGAGAGGCGGATTTAAACCCGCGGGTTCCAAGAACAAGAAGGGGAAGGACACAGCCACCCAGATCGACCCCGATGAGCCTAGCTTGGAGCAGGTGGGATGCGAGATGTGTCATTCCGTTGCCGGGGGATCCCATTTGCGCGCTATCATGACCGCCTCCAAGGGTAAATTCGACAAGGGGGATGCGGAGAAATACGGCCAACGATGGGACTATGCCAACGTTTGCACTCGGTGCCATACCCATCCCAAAGCCCCTTTCCAGCCCGATGTGCATGAAAAATACAAGTTCGATTTTGAAGAGCGAAAAAAGAAAGTCCATCCAATCGATAAGTTCTGGAATGACGATAACATGGACCAGAAGCTTGAAACAATCAAGAAGAGGGTCAAGGAAGTATCCCAGTCTGAGAAAACGCCTCTGGTCATTGAGAATTTCAAGGAAAAGGATGGCAAACTAAAATTCAAAAAAGGCACCAAGCCTTATAACTCAAAGGCAAAAACTTTCAACTATAAGAAATGAAACGTTAGGGAGGTCTCTAAAACCCGTTCAGCCTACCTTTAGAGTTCAAAGGAGTGCCTGTCCCCTCACTTCAGGGGAGGCGGGGATTAACATGAGGTTGAATTGACCGAATATATAAATGCTCGCGGCATCTGGTGGCGTGTTCGGACACAGGCTTTTTTGTCGGCGATTTCATTGGCTCCTCTCTAGGATTAGCTTTGATGATAAGGACCGGAGTACTTCAGGAATCGCAGGGACATGGTA
>CAZVZT010000160.1:0-3160 GCA_964631515.1 uncultured Nitrospinaceae bacterium | reverse complement strand
AAAAATGCCTGTATGCTGAGCAATTTTCGAAATTTTAAGATTTTTACACCTGGCCCCACCCCGGTGGCGGAGGATATTTTGCGCATGGGTTCGTGGCAACCGCCGTACAATCGCACCCAGTCCTTCTCTGAACTTACCCTCGAAATACTGGAGGGGCTCAAGGCTTTGTTTAGGACTCAGGGGGAGGTGGTGATTTTAACTGCCTCGGGCACTGGCGCGATGGAGGCGGCGGCCAAAGGATGTTTATCGCCGGAAGGCAGGACGCTGATCGTGAACGGGGGCGTGTGGGGACAGCGATGGGTTGATATCTGCCGCGCTAACGGCCTGCCATTTGAGGAGATCCAACTAGCTCCGGGAACAACGGTTGATCCCGGCGACATCGAAGCGAGGTTGATGGGTGGTTCGTTTGATGTCCTGCTGATCAACGGACATGAAACCTCCACGGGGGTGTTATACGATCTCCCGGCCATTGGCGAAATCGCGCGCCGTCACAATGCCCTTTTTATCGTGGACGCCATCAGCACAGTTGGCGCAGATGAATTCCAGATGGATGATTGGGGGATCGACGTTGCGATCTTGAGTTCTCAAAAAGCATTGGCCTTGCCACCGGGCCTTTCCTTTGTCGCCTTGAACCAGCGGGCCCTGGACCGGCTCGATTCAGCACCGCCATCCGGTATTTATTTTGATCTGAAAACCTACTTGAAAAACCAGGCCCGGGGCCAAATGCCCTATACGCCCGCCATCAGCCTCTTTCTAATGCTCCACGAAAGGCTCAACCAGATGCGCCGTGTGGGCTTGGACCAGGGGATCGAACGGCACGCCCAACTGGCAAAGTATTTCAGGGATCAACTGGACGACCTTTCGCTCCAAGTGTTTCCTCTGTACCCCTCCAACGCCATGACCGCGGTTCGTTGCGCCAACGGCATCAACGCACGGGAATTGGTGCGAAGACTCGAGACCCAACACAGCATCTATGTGGCTCCGAACTCTGGCGAGCTTGAGGCTCGGGTGTTCCGGGTCAGCCACATGGGAGACCAGCACGATGAAGATGTGGATGGCCTTTGCCGCGCCTTGCGTAGCACCATCGACTCCCTCCGCCCGGTTCGTGAAATGAGTCAGTAAAAATCATGAAAGTTATCATTATGGCTGCCGGAATCGGCGCACGACTTAACAGCATTCTGGGAGACAAACCAAAATGCCTGCTCACAATAGATGGCCAGACGCTGATTAGTCGGATCATCGATTTATTCCATCAACGGGATATCAATGACATTACGATAATCACGGGATATAACAGTCATCTCATCCATCAGGAGCTTGAAGATTACGACGTGCAGTTTTTCCACAATCCGTTCTATCAAGTGACCAACAGTATCGCTTCCCTCTGGCTGGCAAAGGAGTTGCTTACAGAAGACACAATCCTGATGAATGCAGATTTGTTTTTTGAGGAGGGTATACTCGATCTTGCCCTGGAACAGTCGAAGGATTGTGTGATGTTGTCTGATTGCACGCGTATAGAAAACGCTGACTTCCGGTTTGGCGTGCAGGGGGATCGTATCTATAAAACAGGCAACCAGCTCGAGAACCACGAGACCGATTGTGAGTATGTCGGGATCGTTCGTATTGACGGTCGATTCATCTCAACCTTTCAAAACAGACTGAGCCAAATGATATCCGATGGCGATTTTCGGAACTGGTGGGAAGGGGTTCTCTATATGTTCATCACTGACGGTCTGCCGGTTCATCACGTGGATGTATCCGGGATTTTCTGGAGCGAAGTCGACAATCTGGCCGACTATAACCGGCTGCAGGCATGGGTATCTGACGAGCAATCTGCTTCAATGGAACAATCCGTTCCCGCGTAAATCATCCACGGCGAGGCCTTCTGATACAGTGGAGAACCAACAATGCCTGAAAAGGGCGCCACGTTTTTCGTGAAATTTCATGGATAAATTCAAGCGCATCTGGGCGACAAAAAATCCAAATGATGAGTGGTGGTCCTCATTTGTAACCTCACCGCTGGCGGTTATTTGTAATTGGTTCGTTGTCGATATTGCCTGGATAACACCCAACCTGATCACCCTGCTTTCCTTCATGGTCGCCCTGGCATCTGCGGTCTTCATTTGCCTTGGGAGTTCAGAAGAAAGTTTTGGCACTGCTTTCTATGTTGCAGCCGCCGTTTTGATTCATGTCAGCCATATTCTGGACTGCATGGATGGACAAATGGCCAGGTACAGAGGGACGCTTTCCCGGTCAGGGGGTTTTTACGATAAAGCAACCGACCACTTGCAAGTGTTTGTTTGGTTCGGCGCCATTGCCTATGCGGGTTATGCTCAGACAAAAGATGTAACCCTGATATTTCTGGCCTTCATCGGCGTATGCTTTTATGCCCTACGCGGGTATGTAAAATATGTGGCTATTCATTCTGAAATGGAGCGCGACAAGGAATATCTCACGGCAAGATCCCGGACCAGTGCCGCTCTCCAGAAACAGTTGGATGAACTTGGCGGGCTTGGTAAAGGTTTGGGAAACAACCTGATGTGGTTTCTGAAGGAACAGAGAAAACTATTCAACTTTGATGAAGGCGTTTTTGTGTTCATGCTTTCGCTGTCACTGATTATCCCTTCCACCCTGATTCCCATGCTCTGGGTTTTTGCCGTGAGCCAGGTTTTTTGGGGCATCATTCGCTGTTACCAACGCGGACAGCAACTTGCCCATGACCAACACCCGGATTCATCAAAAATCCCGGACAAGTAGAGCCTCGTGGTTTTCTGGAGGCACGTCATTCATGGAAAGCACGTTCAAAATCGTTAAGTCCAATTACGATCGGGACAAAAAACAAAACACGCCCTACACCATTGGCATCAATGGAATCGATTGCGCCGGGAAAACCACTTTGGCCA
Organism: uncultured Nitrospinaceae bacterium; assembly: GCA_964631515.1. Lineage (GTDB taxonomy): Bacteria > Nitrospinota > Nitrospinia > Nitrospinales > VA-1 > CAJWLY01. The sequence goes on along the minus strand of CAZVZT010000160.1, from coordinate 257 downwards.
AGGATCTGTCAGGCCAATTGAAGCAGTCGGGAATCAACAATGAGATTTTTCATATTGATGATTTCAACAACGAGAAAGTTGAAAAGGAAACCTACCGTGCCTTTGCTTCAGGCAACTGGAATGAAAGCGATTTTGACAGATATTACGAGGCAATCATTGACTTCCAAAAAGCAAGGGAAGCGGTTGAGGCAGCTTCGGCAAAAAATGGAATAGTCATTGTGGAAGGTATTTTTCTCTTCCAGCCCCAGCTAAACAAC
>CAZVZT010000159.1:0-3164 GCA_964631515.1 uncultured Nitrospinaceae bacterium | reverse complement strand
GCTTGAATAGGGAACCCCAATCTTTTACCGACATAGCTTTTTATATTTTATATATATAAATTCGATGGTCAGCGAATAACGACTCCTCCAAACACATCCAAGGCATCCTGAATAATTTCGGCCTCGGTCTTTTGGCTGGATTCATTACGGCGCATTATAACTTTTTTTTTATCACTATTTGTACCCGCCACACTCTCCTGAGAGTTTTTACTTTCGTTAAGGGATAGCTCGACTTTTATCTCGCTCCCGCATACTGTTTTTACCGCATCGATCACCACCTGGAGATTTTCCGGGTCCTGGATCCGCTCCAGAGTGACTGGATCAGCAAAACCTAAGCTCAGACCGGACTCATTGAATGAAAGAACTTTGCATTGGGAGAGGTAGTGGTCAAACATCGGTTTGTGCTCGCAAATCACCTGGCAGATACGGTCCCAGTCAGAACTCGAGTCGACCGGGTTCCCCAATGAAGACGGCCCCGCCGGCGATGCGGGGAGGATTGCGGAGACGGGATTTGTGTTTCCTGCTATGGGATCGGCTGACGATTTATTATCTCTTTCCATCGCATTGACCTTTTGGATCATTTCGTCAATCTTTTGGAAGGGACGAACATCTACCAAACGTAAAGCAGACATTTCAAAAACTATCTGAGCCATGGGGCTACGCTTCATTTCCGACTCCGTGCGAGCAAGCACCGTGAACATCTGCTGCAGTTCATCGGCATGGAACGCCTCGGCCTGTTTTTGCAGCATCTCCAGGTTACAAATATGTGCATCCAAAATCCGCTCCGGTTTATCGGAGAGTTTGACCATAAGAAGGTGCCGCAGGTATTCCGCCAAATCGCGACAGAAAAAGTTCAGGTCTTTTCCTTCGGTGGCTATTTTCTGTATCTGCTCTATCAGACCCGCACCGTCCCTTTGCATTAAGTGATCGATGAATGTTTCCAGGGTCTGTCGCCCGACAATTCCCAGAACCTCTTCCACCGATCCCGCCCCGACTGTTTTCCCACAGTAGGCGATGACTTGGTCGAGCAGGCTTTGCGCGTCGCGCATGCTCCCGGTACCGGTCTTGGCAATCTCTTCGAGGCTGAGTCCGTCGGCCTGGATGTTCTCCTGTTCGCAAATAAGTTCCAACTGCTGAACGATCTGCTTGTGGGAAAGGGGTTTGAACTCGAAACACTGGCACCGGGACAGGATGGTCTCGGGAATTTTGGACAGCTCGGTCGTGGCAAAAATAAAAACAACGTTAGGCGGAGGCTCCTCAAGCGTTTTGAGCAACGCGTTGAAGGCACTGCGCGAAAGCATATGCACCTCGTCAATAATATAAACCTTGTACCGGCAGGCGGAAGCGGCATACTGAATGGTTTCTATGAGGTCGCGCACCTCGGCAACACTGTTGTTGGAGGCCCCATCGATTTCCCTTACGTCGATACAGTTGCCGGATTTAATCTCACTACAGAAACTGCACTGATCGCAGGGCTCGGTGGCGGGTCCATTTTCGCAGTTGATGGCCTTAGCAAGAATGCGGGCGGTGGTTGTCTTCCCCACGCCGCGTGTTCCGGAAAAAAGATAAGCGTGAGATACGCGATCGAGCTCGATGGCATTGGTCAGGGTGCGGACGATATGTTCCTGTCCGATCAGCTCACCAAATTTCTGAGGACGCCATTTACGCGCCGATACCTGAAAGTCCATAGCTCTTTCCGCCAATCAAAATGGGGTCTAGCAGGGGAAATGGGACCTAAATATTTAAGGCAGAATGCCGGGGGATCTCACAGCACACAAGGTGTTCTGCTACCGCTGCTTCCTTCCGGACCTGACGGGATTCACAAAGCCATGTTGCGTAAGGCCCAGCAAACTGCCAAATTAATTTGAATACAAACGGAGAGGGAGGGATTCGAACCCTCGGTAGGGTATAAGCCTACACACGCTTTCCAAGCGTGCGCCTTAAACCGCTCGGCCACCTCTCCAAGTACCTTATATGTTTTATGCAACGCGTTCAATACGGGAAGAATCCCTCGACTTGAACCACCGCGTGAGCCAAAAACGGAAAGGAGAGGGAGGGATTCGAACCCTCGGTCCCCTAAAAGAGGACAATTGATTTCGAATCAATCGCCTTCGACCACTCGGCCACCTCTCCATACTGCCAAACCCCTATTTTCAGGATCGGGGTGACGGAAGGAGAAAAAAGCGCGCCCAAGAGGACTCGAACCTCCGACCTATGGTTCCGCAAACCATCGCTCTATCCAGCTGAGCTATGGGCGCCTGTTATCAGCAAAAAAATAAAAACGGCCGGCCACCCTTCTTGCCGCCCGGTCTCTTTTCCTGGAACTCTAAACTATGCCTGCGCTGATCGGTCACGAAACATCAGCGGGAACCGACGCCAGAAGTTCCAGAGAATACACCTCATGTTCGAATGCGTACATCGAGGGAAATTGCTTAAAAGCCCATCCTTTATAAATAATTTTATCGTTTTCTTCAACCACGAGTTGAACCGCCGGATTGAGCTCCTCGTTTCCCATCGACGTGTAGGTCATTTTGTCCATCATAAAGTTCGGCAAAAACGGCCCCACCGTCACTTTCAACCCGGAGCCTTCCGGGGAGAAACTGGAACCGAGTTCTACGGCCCGAGCCCTTGTCAGTTCACCGTCAAGCTTGTTGCGGACCAAAATCTTGACCGCCTTCCACTTGCCTTGGACGTCTCGGGGCACGTTGACCCCCCGGGCGGGCATTTGATCAGCATTCACCTGCGGATGACCGAACGACTTTTGTCCTGATCCTTCTTTTAATCTTGACGCTGATTGAAGCTCGCTTAAGGACTGTTCTGGTAGAGGGGTGCTTTGATCGGTCCCCACCGAGCAACCTCCGGCACCGGCAAAAAAAACGACTAATAACAGGGTCGTGCTTTTCTTCGCCAGTATGAAAACGAAACGATTCGCCCTCTTCATCCTAAAATTTTATGGCGGAGAGGGAGGGATTCGAACCCTCGGCAGGCGATAAACCTACACACACTTAGCAGGCGTGCGCCTTAAGCCAGCTCGGCCACCTCTCCGTTATATAAATTTACAATTAATATCAAATATTTCAACAAGTTAAATGCTATTCATTGCTAAGCAATAATTAAAAAAGTATGTGGCGGAGGGAGTAGGATTCGAACCCACGGTACTTTCG
>CAZVZT010000158.1:0-3190 GCA_964631515.1 uncultured Nitrospinaceae bacterium | reverse complement strand
GCACACGATTATCCTGAGTTCTCACATTCTTCCCGAAATCACGCAGATCTGTAAACGGGTTATCATTCTCAACGATGGGGAAATCGCCGCGGTTGATTCGCTAGAAGCCCTGACCGCCCGGTTACGCAAGGGAGACCGATTATTCTTAAGAGTGCGGCAGGCCGACATCGGGGCCGTCGACAAGCTGAACGCGTTGAGCAGAGTCGTCGCAGTCACTCAGCAGGAGGACGGACAGTTCGTCATCGAATGCGAACCGCACGCTAATATTCAGGACGCCATCGCCAAACTGGCTCTGGACCAAGGCTGGGGCATCGTCGAACTCACCCCTGCTTCGGTTACGCTGGAAGACATTTTCCTCAAACTAACCTTGGAAGAAAGCGAGGTGACCCCATGAAGAACACATGGATCGTCGCCAAAAGGGACCTGGGTTCGTTTTTCAGTTCACCTGTATTTTATGCCGTGACCACGGTCTTTCTGATTCTTTACGGATTTATTTTTTCCAACATCCTTAGTTTTTTCAGCCTTCAAAGCCTTCAGTCACAGCAGTTTCGTGGCATGGCTGTTGGATTGAACCTAAACGAAATGGTAATCGAACCCTCTTTCCACAATATGGCGGTCATCCTGCTTCTCATCATCCCTTTGATCACCATGCGGAGTTTCGCTGAAGAAAGAAGAGCGAAAACCTTCCCTCTCCTTTTGTCTTCGCCGATTCACCTGAGGGAAATTATTCTCGGCAAGTTTCTAGCCTGCATGACCGTGGTAGGGGTGATGATCCTGCTCTCGGCTTACTCGACCGGATACCTGATGTTGGTCGGTCAGCCTGAAGCCGGGCCCATCCTCACCGGTTACCTGGGCATGCTTCTCATGTCAGGGTGCTACGTTTCAATGGGTCTGTTTGCGTCTTCACTGACAGACAACCAAATCATTGCGGCGGTCATCAGCTTCGGACTGGCCCTGTTCATGTGGATCATTGGTTGGGGTGCTCAGGCTGCGGGCCCCGGTCTGGGGCGGGTGCTGGAATACCTTTCGCTCATCACGCACCTGGAACATTTCCTTAAAGGGCTGATGGATACGAGTGATCTGATTTATTATTTTTCGTTCATCCTTTTCGGGCTATTTCTAACCTATCGGGTGCTCGAATCATCAAGGTGGAGGTGACATAGTGAAAACCACCTCCCGCATCGCCGCTTGGCTCGCATTGTTTTTCGCATTCAGCGGCTTATTCATATACGTCATTGCACCTGACCAGACAACACCGACATTCGTGCTTCTGGGTTTAGCGGCTCTAAACGGTTTGTTCTTCGGTATCGAGGAAAGAAGAGCCATTATCCACGCTATGAAAACCCGTGTCGCCGTGCACGGGGCCAACTCCCTAATTCTGCTCTCGGTATTTCTTGGTATTCTGATTTTCGTCAACTTGATCGCTTTCCGGCATAAACAGCAGTTCGACTTCACCGAGACCGGTTTCTATACCCTATCGCCACAAACCGAGAAGGTACTCAGATCGCTCCCAAGAGAAGTCAAGATGACAGCATTCTTTCAAACGGAATCACAGGGAAAGAATGTGTTCCAGGATCAGGTGCAAAGTTTCCTGGAACTTTCAGATAAAATCGACCTATCTTACGTCGATCCAGACAAAAGCCCTGCCATCACAAAACAATATGGCATCACTACCTATGGAACCGTGGTTCTCGAAAGCGGTAAAAAGGAATCCAAGGTAAAAGATCCCAATGAAGAAAATCTTATCAATGGAATCCTTAAAGTCATCAAGGACGAACAAAAAGTAATTCGATTCCTAGGTGGCCACGGCGAAAGGCGTATCGACGACTCAGACAACCCGGGCCTCGCCACTGCAAAAGAAGCTTTGGAACGAGACGGGTTCAAAGTGGAAAAACTGCTCCTCTTGCAAACAGGAGAAATCCCCGCAGACACACAGCTTCTGGTGATCCCCGGGCCGGAAAAACCTGTGCTTGCGGAAGAACAGGAAATCATCGAGACCTATCTCAACGAAGGCGGGTCGATCTTTTTACTTGTCGATCCACAGTCGGAGTTCGGGATGGAGGAACTACTAAAACGATGGGGGATCGAAGTGCCTGAAACTCTTGTTATTGATCCCTTATCCAAATTGTTTGGCGGGGATTATGCCGCACCGGTTGTCAGCCAGTACACGGTTCATGACATCACCCGGGATTTTACCCTCGCCACAATCTTCCCTCTTCTACGCGCGGTGAAACCGGGCATGGCGGAAGGAATCAAGGTCACTGAAATCCTACAGACCGGGGTCAACAGTTGGGGTGAAACGGATATGGCTGCCGTCAACGCGGGCAAAGCCCAGTTCAATGAGGGAGTAGATCTGAAAGGACCCGTTCCAATAGCCGCCTTTGCCAGCCGGGAAATTGCTGTAGAAAACACAACGCAGGATAAAGATCACGACAAAGAACAAGGCTCGGATATAACAAAAAAGAGCGCCAAGCGTGCCAACCTGATGGTCATTGGTGATTCCGATTTCGCAAGCAACCAATATTTTAATTTTTCTGGAAACGGCGATCTATTTCTCAATTCGGCATCCTATCTCGCCGAGGAAGAAAACCTCATTTCCATTCGCCCCAAAGAGCGAAAGAACACCCCGCTCACGCTCACACGGGCACAGGGAGCCCTCATCTTCACACTGGGAACCATCATCATTCCCGCCTGCACCCTGTTTGTCGGAGCACGGAGTTGGTGGAGGAGACGCCGCCTATGAAGTTTAAAGGAACGATCTGGCTGACCGCAGCCTTCATCGGCCTCGTTCTTTATCATTTCCTGATCGACGTCCCCACTGAAAAACGTCAAAAGAAAGAAAAGGCTCGATCGGAAAAAGTTCTTCTGTTCGAAGCGGAAGACGTAGAGTCACTGACCCTCTCTGGAAAAAATGGCCCGGTTACTTTAGAGCGAGTCGATGCCAACAAATGGAAAATGACCGAACCCGTTGAGGCCTTGGGCGACTCGACCACCGTTTCAGACTTTCTTTCCCTTCTCAAACAACTTAATTTCATTCGGGTAGTTGAAGAAACACCTGCAGATATCTCGGTATTTGGCTTGGACACCCCTTCCCTGCAAATCTCCCTTTCCCTAAAAAACGGAAAGAAAGAGGAGTCCGTATCGGTGATGACCATCCGATGGGAGGTAAAATCTATCTAACGCGAGCCGG
>CAZVZT010000157.1:0-3217 GCA_964631515.1 uncultured Nitrospinaceae bacterium | reverse complement strand
CGCGTGTCCTACTTGGAATACAATTGGAGGGTCAACGAACTTTTGCCCTGAGTTCCCCCAATGGGCCTTCTTCGAACCGCTCTATTTTGCGGTTTTTTTCTCGTCAGTCGGCGTGTTTCCGCAGAAACGTGGGGATATCGAAGTTTACTGGAGCACTGGTGGAATCTGGGTTTTCCTCCTTGATTTCGCTTGCCAGTCCCTTGAGGTGTTGGAAGCTGTTGTCCCCAACGGCCATGCGCATCGGTTCTTCCACATCAGTATTCACCACTTTCTTCAATAGCATCTGCTTGGGTTGCTCCTGCTTTGCCTGCTTTTCAAATCCGGTTGCAATGACTGTAACCCGCATCTGACCTTCCATGCTGTTGTCGATCACTGAACCGAAGATGATGTGAGCGTCGTCGTGGGCATTCTTCTGGATAAGCATGGCGGCCTCATTGACCTCCATCAATGACATGTCTTCACCGCCCGTGACGTTGATGAGAATGCCCTGCGCGCCGTCGACCGATGCCTCGTCAAGGAGAGGGCTGGAGATGGCTTTTTCGGCAGCCTCGATGGCACGGTTTTCGCCTGCCGCGATGCCACTGCCCATGAGCGCTTTGCCCATATTGCCCATGATGGTCTTTACGTCGGCAAAGTCCAAATTGACCAGCCCAGGAACAATGATCAGGTCTGAGATACTGCAGACTGCCTGCTTGAGAACGTCGTCAACCACGCCGAATGCGCTAGTGAACGAGGTTTGCTTGCCGACAAAGCTCAACAGTTTCTGATTTGGAATGACAATGAGTGTGTCGACAGCTTCCTTCAATTCACGGATTCCCGCTTCGGCCTGGACCATGCGTCTTTTACCCTCGAACGAGAACGGTTTGGTCACGATACCGACCGTGAGAGCACCTATTTCGCGTGCGATGCGTGATACCGTGGGAGCACCACCTGTTCCTGTACCGCCGCCCATGCCTGCGGTGATGAATACCATGTCTGCCCCATCAAGCATGTTGCGGATTTCATTCTCGCTTTCCTCTGCCGCACGCTGGCCCACTTCCGGGCTGGAACCGGCACCAAGTCCACGTGTCAGATCGCTCCCCAGTTGGACCTTGTGGGTGCAGGAGGATGATTCCAGTGATTGAATGTCGGTGTTGGCGACAATGAATTCTACGCCCATAATCTGGTTGCGGACCATGGAATTGACAGCATTGGTTCCTCCTCCACCGACGCCGACCACCTTGAGAGCTGCTGAATACTCATTGCTTTCTTCAAATTCTATAAGACTCATGGGTTTCCCTCCGATCGATTAAAAGAACTCTTCTGCCCAATGTTTCATGCGGCTAAAAATTTTATCGAACAGGTGCCGACCATCAAGTTCGTGGGTCGTGCCTGCATTATGGCTTTTCATACCGTATTGAATGAGTCCGGTGCTGGTGGCATACATCGGGTTGTTGACGACGTCCACTAACCCACCTATGCCTGTGGGATCGCCGATCCGGACTGGAAGTTGAAATATCTCTTCACCCAGTTCGCCCATTCCCGGCATGCTTGCGGCACCTCCGGTGAGCACGATGCCCGAAGAAATGATTTCGCGGAATCCGGAGACGTTGATCTCGTGGTTGAGCATCTCAAACATCTCCCGTGCGCGAGCTTCTAGAATTTCACTCAGTATCTGGCGTGATACCGTGTGCGTCTCACGACTGCCAACGCTCGGGACTTCAAGGGTTTCGTCGTCCCCGACCATTGCGGAAAAAGAACAGCCGTGGTCATGTTTTATCTTTTCCGCCTCCTGGTTGGGCGTGCGCAGCCCAATCGCGATGTCGTTGGTCATTTGCGCTCCTGCGATGGTGAGGACCGATGTGTGCTTGATCGACCCTTGATAGAAAACCGCAAGGTCAGAGGTGCCGCCACCAATGTCGATCATCGCTACGCCTAGCTCTTTCTCATCTGCAGACAGCACTGACTCGCTGGACGCTAACTGTTCCAGTGCGATGTCCTGAACATGCAGTCCGGCTTTGTTGACGCATTTGACGATGTTCTGTGCTGACGTGACTGCGGCAGTAACAATGTGAACCTTGGCTTCCAGGCGTACGCCCGCCATGCCCAGCGGAGTTTTGATTCCTTCTTGGTTATCTACGATAAATTCCTGCGGTAGGACGTGGATGACCTCGCGGTCGAGTGGGATGGCTATTGCCTTTGCCGCTTCGATCACTCGGTCGACGTCTTTTGGTCCGATTTCCTTGCCCTTGACCGCTATGATGCCGTGACTGTTCAGGCTATTGATGTGACCTCCGGCGATTCCAACGAACACCGATTCGATTTCGCATCCAGCCATCAACTCTGCTTCTTCAACAGCACTTCTGATAGATTCCACAGTTCCATCGATGTTAACCACCACTCCTTTGCGTAGACCGCGCGAAGGACACTGCCCGAGGCCGATTATATCTACCTGCCCTTCATGGTTAACTTCACCGATGATGCAACAGATCTTTGTGGTACCGATGTCCAGACCCACTATGTAATCGTTTTTCTTGGACATGCGTCCCCCCCTAATCTGGTTTATATCGTTCCTGTTTCCCGAGATGCTTCAATGCTTTTCTGGTGTTTGACCACGACCTTATTTTTGAATGACAGGTCGATGTGGCTCAACGTTCCCTTGTCCTCGCTGATCGCGTCGAGTGCCAGTTTTAGATTTTTAAAACTATCTGATACCGTGTTTGTGCGCATATGTATTTCCAGATCCCGGTTGCGTGTGAGAAAGGTCATCCTTGAGTGATTACGTATGCGCACCATATCGATCGGGTTTTCTTCGAATATGGGTAGCTGATTGAAGTCATACATAGCCTTCAAACCGCCGGTTACTTCTTTGTTGGCAACGTTATACCCGGGCGTTGGGTTTTTTACCGCAATCCCCGTGAGGAGGGGGAGACCATAAAATTTTTCTTCTTCTGGACCAAGTAGAACTCCATAACTGTCCATCATGTAGACTTGGTCGAGCTGGATGCGTGCGAAGGGGATCCGTTCTGTGATGCTAATATGCAGGCCTTGGGGAAAGACCCTCCTTATAGAAGCAGCTTGCACCCAGGGATGTTTTGCTAGCTTCTGCGAAATTTCCCCGAGGTCTACCCGGAAAATGTTTTCCCCAGCGACCGGCCCGGCCCATGGAGCTAGCTCTTCCATTGATAAATATTGGTTTCCGACCCAAGTCACTTTATTTACCGCGAAATAGGGGGAG
>CAZVZT010000156.1:0-3234 GCA_964631515.1 uncultured Nitrospinaceae bacterium | reverse complement strand
AATCCGACAGGCCGTTGCTCGACGGGTAGGTCTCCTACGTCTTCGCCGGCAATGAAAATTTTTCCGGCGTCCACCCTCTCAAATCCGGCGATCAACCTAAGCAGCGTGGTTTTCCCGCACCCGCTTTTGCCGAGCAGGGTGTGTCGCTCACCCAATCCGATTTCCAGAGAAAAGTTGTGGAGGACCGTTTTGTCACCGAAGTTTTTGGAAATGGATTCCAACCGGATCACAGGGATGCTCCTGAGGTTTCCAAGCTTGCAAACCGGGTTTATTTTATATAAGTTTTCCCTTTTATACACTATCTTGTTTGTAAGCTTGGTATGGAGGAAAACAACATGCGGGTGTTGGTGATTGGAGGAGGTGGCCGTGAACACGCTCTGGCGTGGAAGATTGCGCAGAGTCCGCTAGTGAAGCAGGTGTATTGCGCGCCAGGAAACGCGGGCACGCGTTCCGTCGCGGAAAATGTGAATATTTCCGTCGACCGGATCGACGAACTGATGCAGTTCGCGCTTACGAACGGGATCGGGCTCACCGTGGTTGGTCCCGAACAGCCTTTGGTGGCAGGCATTGTCGACCGGTTTGAGAAAAATGGACTGCGCGTGTTTGGTCCAAGCGCCCAGGCTGCAGAGATTGAAGGGAGCAAGGTCTTTTGCAAAAACCTAATGAAAAAATACGGTATCCCCACGGCAGACTACCATTCTTTTGATTCTGCGGAAGATGCGGTTGGGCTTTTTTCAACCGAAACCGGACCGGTTGTCGTTAAGGCGAGTGGGCTGGCTGCGGGAAAAGGCGTCATTATCTGCAAGAGTAGTAAGGAAGCGCGTGCAGCCGTCGAGTCGATCATGCAGGATAAAGCATTCGGCGATGCGGGCAACGAAGTGGTGGTGGAAGAGTTTCTCGAAGGACAGGAGGTTTCGCTCCTTGCTTTCACCGACGGTAAGACGGTGCTCCCGCTCGACTCGGCGCAGGACCACAAGGCGGCGTTCGACGGCGATACAGGACCCAACACCGGTGGCATGGGGGCCTACTCCCCGGCGCCGGTCTTCACTGATGATCTGAAGCGGGAGGTTATGGACGAGATCATGACTCCAACGGTTCATGCCATGGCCAGAGAAGGCCGTACATATAAAGGAATACTCTATGCGGGACTCATGCTTACTTCTTCCGGGCCCCGCGTTCTGGAATTCAACGCGCGGTTCGGTGATCCGGAAACGCAACCGATTCTCATGCGCATGCAAAGTGATATCGTACCGCTCTTTGAGGCATGCATCGACAGCACGCTCGGTAAATGCTCGCTTGAATGGAAAAAGGAATCGACGGTGTGCGTGGTGATGGCTGCGAAGGGATACCCCGCTTCCTACGAGAAGGGAAAAGAGATTCGAGGGTTGGAAGCGGCAGGAGAACAGAAGGACGTTGTTGTGTTTCACGCGGGAACAAGGGCGGAGGGTGACCGTGTCTTAACCAGCGGTGGGCGTGTTCTGGGGGTCACTGCGCTGGGAACGGATACCGGTACGGCGATTGAGAGTGCTTACTCTGCTGTGGGAAAAATCGAGTGGGATGGAATCCATTACAGGAAAGATATAGGAAGAAAAGCCGTTTAATTTCTGCCCCTAAGGCACAGGGGATAAGCTTGGTCGTATTAGAAGGCAGTTATTCCTTTACCGGCGGGACATATTTCTCAGTCGGGCTGAGGCTCCTTGGTTTCCTGGACGTTTTCCATTTTTTTGTCGAAGATTTTGCGCGAGAGGGTCCAGGTACCCCATGAAATTCCAATGACCGTGGTAATTCCGATCAAGGCCCACAGGGCGACGTTACCCGAAGCCGACATTCCTCGAAGAAAAACAAACGCCCCGAGTGGCAGGGCCATGATGAATCCGAAACAGGTCATAAGCATCGCACTGCGGGCGAAATACTTGGGCCGCACGTCGCCGTTGAGTCCCGGAAGATACTTCTGATTTTCCGGCTGTGCCATGTCAAGGAGGAGAACCTCGCCCTCACATTTCGGGCAGCACTTGCCCTCCCAGAACGCGTTTTTGCACTGCGGGCAAAACTTGACCATGATCAAAAAATCCTGTTTTAACGGAAAAGGGCAGGATACCTTATTTAAAAAACAGGAACAACCACGAGGCCCAATGCAGGTACGGTGGTCGCACGGTCAATGGGCTGCGGTGGGATAGATTGCAAGTTTAATCACTACTGCTATTAGCTCTCATTTTTTAGGCTTGTCGAAAGAATTTGTCCATGGGGAACGAAAAATTTACAGTCTTAACGCACGGGGGTGCCGGGTCGAGTGAAAAACACAGTGACGGCACCGAAAAGGCGGCCCATACGTGTCATAACGCTGGCCAAAAGGAAGCAAGTCTTGTCCACGCTGTCTGCCTGGGCGTCGGTGCGCTCGAGGATGATGGCCGTTTCAACGCGGGGGCCGGGGCACACGCGAGAGAGAATGGAAAGATCCAGCACGATGCGGCAGTTGCGGATGGGACCGGCCGGTTTGGCGCGGTAGCGGCATTGGAGGGATTCAAAAATCCGGTTTACGTTGCCGAAGCCGTCAGTGAAACTGAGTACCGCGTACTGGCGGGATCGGGCGCGGCAGAATTTGCCTCCCGCTGCAATTTCGAAATGGTCAACAGAGAGCAAATGCCAGATCGCGGTGGACAGGATTTTTCTACTTCTTCATCGACCGACACCGTGGGGTGTGTCGCTTTCGATGGTACAACCTTTGCGGCGGGACTGAGTACCGGCGGCAAGGCCGGGGTACAGTATGGGCGTGTGGGCGATGTGCCTATTCTGGGTAGTGGGCTCTACGCCGGCCCGGAGGGGGCCGTGGCCGCTACGGGCGACGGCGAAGCCATCATTATGAATATGACAGCGTTTCGTGCCTATCAGTTCATCGAGAAGGGAATAGCACCCGATAAGATCTTGAAAGAAGTTCTCGGCTGGTTCCCAGAATCCAATGCGTTTGGGGTCTTATTAGTGACCCAAAAAGGCCATGCTGGTGGGTCCAACCGGAGCATGGCTTGGTCAGCAAAGGAGTTTTGTTAGCGAGCGGATAAGGGGTGTAACCAAAGCCCCTTTTAGAGCCGGACCGAACCGGGTTTTTGAAGAGCAGCTAGTTGATTTTTAGGAGGGAAAGGAGTTAATATCCCCCCCCTACTCATTTCAGTCAGGACAAGAACAAGCCAGCGTAGCTCAGGGGTAGAGCAACTGATTCGTAATCAGTAGGTCGGCGGT
>CAZVZT010000155.1:0-3245 GCA_964631515.1 uncultured Nitrospinaceae bacterium | reverse complement strand
CCGATATTATTCAAATATTTTATTCGATACACATTTAATGTCAAGCAAATATTGGTGAAAAACAACCCCAAGAAATTTCTCTGCAGGGCATGGTTGTATTGTGTGCTGTAAATAAAACTCAGAAAACCCGGAAACTATTGCTACAAGCGGTTGATCTAGGTATTCTATGTTTGGTTGAGATATGAAAACTAATTTTTAATCTACAAAAATTATTTAAAAAAAATTACTTTCCGCCACCAAGATTTCTTATGAAGAAAGCTATTTCATCATTTTCTATCGCCCGGCTAAGAAAATTTCCTTTGCTTGTTCACGCGACCAGTCCTCGGAGTTATGAGGCGGAGGGTGAAAGCAAGAAACCATTTTTCTCTTGCGGAAGTCACAATGAGAATCTTTTTAAAACACATCAGCGATGGTTTCTAAATTCGCTGGGGATTAAAGATGAATTTGTTTACCGAGTTCGCCAAGTACATGGCAACCGTGTTTATGTATTGAATGATCCATTGGTTTCTATTGAGCAGGTTGAGAAGGAGGAAGCCGACGCGATTGTGACACACCTGTCAGGTCGGTCCCTTGCGGTACTGACCGCTGACTGTGTTCCCATAATTATTTATGATCCTGTCCAGCATGTGACCGGGGTGGTGCACGCAGGGCGGAAAGGAACGGAAAAATTCATTTTTTCCAATGTGGTGGAGATTCTAGTTCGTGAATACGGCTCCAGTCCTCTGGATTTAACAGTGGGGATGGGGCCAGCAATCCGGGGATGCTGTTACGAGGTGGATAAGTCGTGTGTTCTCCCCTTTTTGGAAAGAGCTCCCCGACACAATGGATGGGTGAGAGAGGCGAAAAACGGGAAGTTTCTTCTTGATTTACTGGAAGCCAACCGGCAGGAAGGCGTCGCGGCCGGGGTACCTTTAAAAAACATCTACTCCGACGGGCCATGCACTTCCTGTGATAACCATCGGTGGTATTCCTATCGAAAGGAGGGAGCCACTGGGCGGATGATGACCCTAGCGATGTTGCTCCGGAGGGACTCCTGTGCCACCATGCTGTAAGTATGCGAGGAGGTGGTTGAGAAGGGATGTAAGTTTATCTCTTCTCCGCTGGTTAGGGCAGGTGTTGTCGCCCTTCGTCAAGGTCTCCATTGATGTGGTCGAGTAGCCCGATGAGTTGAAAGCTTCCGCTGTCTTCCTCTATAATGTTCTATATTCTCCAAAACAGTTTGCGGGCGATCCTCTTAGGACTTCAAGGCCAGTATCTAGTTTTGGGACTCTATTCCTAAATATTTCCTTAAAATATGACATCCAAGAACGACTCTCCGTATGTCCCCTCGTCGGACCTGCTGCCGTTTCCTGTAGATTGGATCCAAAAGTATCCGCACAGGGTCGAGGAATCCCTTTCTCAAATTTCTGTTGAAGACCAGATTCGGTGGGCCATGCAGTTGCGTGGAAATCAGATGCAGGATTTTATCAATCTGTCTCCCGTGGCGGCCGAAGTGGTCCGGGGATTGCCTCCGGAGGAGTTGTACCAGATGGTCAAGGAAATCGGTCCTAGCGACGCGCTTCCTGTGCTTTCCTTGGCGACAAAAAATCAGCTGCAGTACAGTTTCGACCTCGATTGGTGGAGTCAGGACCGGTTCATTCCTGAGCGTGCCTTAGAATGGATCGAGCTTCTTGATAAATGTGATGAGCCCCACGTACTGGAATGGTTTAAGACTGAGGATTTTGATCAGAAGGTGGTACTCCTGCAGGCACTCGTCAAAGTGTATAAAAAAGATGAAATGACCGATTCGTATGAGGGGGTGGAGGGACTTCCTCATTTCACCCCCGATGGTGTCTATGATATTTTTTTTAAAACGAAGGAGTACACTCCAGTTAAAAAACTTTTTTTGCTCCTGCAATCAGAGCATCCCGCGCTTTTTTACTCTCTCCTTGAAGCTGTCATCTGGTACCCGGTCACCCAGACAGTAGAAAAAGCCTATCGTTGGCGCTTGGCTCGGACCTCGGAACGGGGAATCCCTAGTTTTGAAGAAGCGATCGAAATTTACAGCCCGCTGAAGCCGGAATCCTTGAAAGCCTCGGTACCCGAGTTGAAAGACTTTGCCTATCCTGAAAAATTTAATGTTGCCCCCAAATTTCCGTTGGTGCTGGTAGACTCGGCCCCCTTTTTTAAGGCCAGCATTGCGCTCCTAGAAAATCCAGAGCGGGTCGATACCCTTTGTTGGGAACAGGTCTACCTGGCCAACAAAATCATGGTAGCGGATCGAATGGATCCCTCCAAGCTAGAAGTCCGCGAGGAGGCTTTGCGCAAGGCCTTGGGCTACGTAAATATAGGGCTGGAGATTGGGGCTTCTGGTGATCCGGCAAAAGGGGCGAAACTGCTCGCCCGCAGTCGGCTCCAACCCATGTTTCAAGTGGGTTACCAGCGGTTGATGACTTTAAAGTGGAAGGCGACGAATTTTCTGAAGGAAGAGGGGGTCGCCCTAGAGGGGATACTTTCGGGGTTTCAGAAGGAACAATTGGCTGCTCTAGTTACCCGTTTCCCGAAAATAGGAAGCGTTGTGGTTGAGGAGAAAACAGCTCTTAGCTGGCAGAACTTTGAGTCAGTTCAAGACGTGCGAATGGCAGAATCTTTACTTGACCGCTGGATGTTCCTCCTCCGACTTGCGCGAAAGGGTCTTGGTTTGAATGAAAGGACCTTGAAACATTATTTGGACGAATGCAATGTGCCTGAACATCGGGAAGACATAGATATACTTGTTTGGATGATCACTGCTTTTACCCGCTGGGCTCTGTTTAAGGAAATTTCATGTGAGCCTGTCTCTGAGCAGGCCGCGAAAAGCTTTCTTGAAACTATTTTTCTTCCGGGGATTTTCAAGGAAGAGGCGAGGGTATGGGATGACTCTTTGGTGGAGGCATTTCGCCAAGAACTTCTCGGGAAGCCTCTGGCTTGGGTGGAGTCTGATAGAAAATTTTTAGCGGACCTCCTGAGTGATTGCATGTTGCATCTCCAGAGCCAGTTTGGGCGGCTTGATCCTAAAGGGAAGATTGACTGGCAGTTCACTCGCGGATTTTGTATCAAATTTTTAACTGCGGGTGGCCACCCGGCTAGAAGTGAAAACAAATAGGCTCAACCCAGATGTTTCAGGTTATATCATAAGTATTAGGGTAATGGGCCCCATTGCGCCTTGGACGGTATTGTTGTCCTAACAGTCAGTGGTTTTTTTATTTTAAAAAAAAAGAAAAAAA
>CAZVZT010000154.1:0-3277 GCA_964631515.1 uncultured Nitrospinaceae bacterium | reverse complement strand
ACGGCGTGGATCATGCGGTGGCAGTTGGAGCAGAGCAGGGCCAGGTCGCTCAACTTCGTCTTATGACTGAGTTTGAGGGAATGCAGGGGTTTCGTATCGTGACATTCGATGATGCCCTCGCCTCTTTTTCCGTAATGCTGCTCGAAACAAAACCCGCAGACCTCACAAAAAAGTCGCCCGTGCTTCGTGGAAAACTGTTTTTTCTTTTGCTCAACCAGCTTCTGGTTTCTCTCCCTGCGCCTGTGCATGTGTGTAAAGATCCTGCCCTCCTGGGCCTCCATCTCGCCATCCTCCAGGCGGTAATCTTCAAACAGGTCATTTGTCGTCTTGGCGACAATGATCTCCCGGATGGCCTTGGCCATCTGCCGGCACTTATCCGGATGGCTGGCAAACTGATTCCAGATGATCTCGTCGTGTTTGCCTCCCCGCTGGAGACCCATCTTCCCCCGGCTCTCGAACTGGGGGTCGAGGTGACGGAAGCTCATCAGCTTCATATGGACGCCATTGGCGTTGCGGTAGGTGGTGTTTTTTGAGCCCGGGATTTTTGACCCGAGTCTGTTCAGCAGATCGCTCAGCTCCTGGATCTCCTTGCTGTCCTTGTTGGGAGGAAAGAGGGGGTTTTTAAGGTAGAGATCGAGGGCAAGAATGAGCTCGTCGGTGGTCCAGGGGGGGTTGCGTTTTGAGGAGGTTTTGTCTGGCATTCAGGTACCTCTGGAAGCCCAATTTATCCCTCCATTGGGGCGGGAAAAACGGCCCGGCAAAAATAAAAGCGGGCCAACCAGAACCCGTGGATGGTGCCTGACAAGACCGTGCACACGGTCTCCTTCTCCCCAAAGGAAAGTGGGGCTATTCTATGCCAGTTGGCGGGGATGAGCAAACCCCAGGGGTATCCTGAGAGCCTCACTTTGTTTTCTAACCACCCCATCCTGTCTGTCCTGACCCACCGGTATAAAATCCGGCCCCAGCCCCATTTTCTCCCCGCACCTCAATGCAATAAAAACGTTTAAATTAGGAAGTTTACACAATTTTAGAGCAGCCCAACCGGTTGGCTGAAAACTGTACGGAAAATATATGATTTTCAAACTTTTGGGAGGGTCAGGACCCGGCTGGGCGCTGTCCGGTCGTGGGGATTCCGGTTTTAAAATGGATACGATTTGTGATAGAGATAAACGTCAATAAAATCCCTTTTCCCCCAGTTTTTTGCAAACGGTTCCTGGCGGATAACCCCCAACTTACGAGTGACACATGGACCCTCTTCAGCGGTTGATCGATGGTAACAGGCGTTATGTAGACGGCAGGCTCCAGCACCCCAACCAGACACCGGCCCGGCGGGAGGAGGTGGCCCGGGGCCAGAAACCTTTCGCGGCGGTCGTGGCGTGCGCCGATTCACGGGTTGCCCCGGAAGTGGTTTTTGACCAGGGACTGGGTGATTTATTCGTGCTTCGAGTCGCCGGTAACGTGGCGAATGACATGATCCTGGGAAGCCTTGAATATGCCGTTTTGCACCTGGGAGTCGGGTTGGTTGCGGTCATCGGCCACAAGGGATGCGGTGCCGTGCAGGCGGCCATCGGCGGAGGGACCGTTCCGGGTCATATAGGGTCCCTGGTTGAAGCCATCCTGCCTGCAGTCAGCCAGTCAAGCGACCCCTCCCCGGACGCCGTCGCGGGGAAAAACGCGATGATGACGGCGGACCGAATCCGGACGGCCGGACCCGTTTTGAGCGAGGCATCGGGCCAGGGGAAAATAAAAGTGGTTGCGGGATTTTACGATCTCGATACGGGACAGGTCGGTTTTTTTGACTAGAAAGAAGGCGTGTTTTCAGTTCCTCACGAACCGAACAAACCCTTTTCTTGAAACGAGTATGCCCCTTTTTTCTAAAGGAAAAATCAATCAATCAACGAATTGTGCTTTTCTTGTTTTGTTTTTGAGTTTGGCAATTTTCGTATTCAATGCCCCCACCCTTTCCGCAGCATCCACTCGCCTGGCGTCCCTGGAAATCAAACTTGAAAAAGTTCTGGATGGGGTGACTCGTCCCGTTGATATCCAATCAGCCAAAGATGGCTCGGGGCGTTTGTTCATCGTGTCGCAAACGGGTGAAATCTGGATTTATGATGGGAAGAAACTAAAATCTGCACCCTTTTTGGACATCTCCACCTGGGTGAAATGCTGCTACGAACAAGGTTTGCTGGGGTTGGCTTTTCATCCGGATTTTTCCAGCAATGGATTTTTCTTCGTAAACTATATTGATCTTCATGGGAACACCGTTATTGCCAGGTATAAAGCAGCCAGCGGCTTGGATGTCGCGGACGCCAGTTCCGCCACCATGATCCTCACGTTCGACCAGCCCTTCGGCAATCACAACGGGGGGCAATTAGCCTTTGGCCCGGATGGTTTTCTTTACATCAGCACGGGAGACGGGGGCGGCGGCGGAGACGCTTCAAACAACGCGCAGAACCTGGGTTCTCCCCTGGGGAAAATATTGCGGATTGATGTGGACAGGGGGTCCTCATATGCCATCCCATCCACCAACCCATTTGTAAACAGAGAGGACGTTAAGGAGGAAATCTGGGTTTATGGCTTGAGGAATCCCTGGCGATTTTCTTTTGACCGCAAAACCAACGCAATGTTTATTGGCGATGTGGGGCAAGGGAATATAGAGGAGATCGATCTTTTGCCGGGCAACAGCAGGGGTGGAGAGAATTTTGGGTGGCGGTTAATGGAAGGCAGCGAATGTTTTAATCCTTCCAGCAGTTGTAATAATGGAGCCTTAAAACTTCCGATACTTGAATACAGTCATGCCGACGCAAATTGTTCCGTTGTCGGTGGGTATCGCTATCGTGGAAAAGAATTTCCCTTCATGGATGGAATTTATTTTTTCGGGGATTTTTGTTCCGGGCGCATCTGGGGTGCCGGGAATGAACAAGGAAGCTGGGAACTGAGGCAACTCCTGGATACCTCTTTGAGTATTTCCACTTTTGGAGAGGACGAAAAAGGTGAGATTTATATCGCCCACCTGAATTCTGGCCAGAACGATAACGGTTCCATTTATCGATTAAAGCGGGTGATCCCCTTTCCGCAATAATTTCAAAAGCGTTATATCCAACATGATCCAATGCCGTATTTCCACGACATGCAGGGAATAAATATCAGGGACGGGGTATCCTAGATTAAGGAACTTCAGTCATCATTAGTTACTTGCAACACCGGACCCGCCACCGAGTGTACTCTCTCCAGACACGACGGGGGCGGGTCGTTTCTTTTTCAGCCTGCCCCCTCA